>JANXMB010000101.1 GCA_025354865.1 Acetobacteraceae bacterium
GGCCAGGATTTCACCGTCGTCGTCGGTGCCGGTGACTTCGACAATACCCACTTCCGGCAATTCGCCATGCTTGGTGAAGCCGCGCTTGGGGCTACCTTCGATGGCGCCGTCAGCTTGCAGCTCTTTCAAAATGCGCTTGAGGAGGATGCGGTCCGAGCCTTTGAGGCCCAGTTTTTTGGCCAGATCGCGCTTGTTCGCGGCCAGCATACGTTCGGCTTTGTCGATCTCCCCGGCCAACCGGGCGCGCTTCTGGCGGAGTTGGAGGATCGCGTATGACGTTCCCATACCGCATGTTGTAGCCTCACCCCGCCGCCCGGTCCGCTATCGTGTGGTGGCGGCTGATGCATAATACCGGAAGAGTCATTATTTCAGGCCGTTGGTATAACTGCTACGATCGGGCCTCCCGAGCCAACCGGACCAGCTCGGTTCTGATGCCGGTGGGGGAGGCAACGGGCGCGCTCCAGGGGATGCGGATCGCGCGGTCGCCGCAGGCCAGATCGCAGCCATCGACATCCGCCCCGACCATGCGCCAGTCGCCGGGTTGTCGGGCAATGGCGGCCAGAGCGGCGGGGTGGTCGGCATTGCAGTGCGCGACGATCCCGGCCTCGGCCGCTGCGATCGCGGCCACCGCTTCCGGATCGGGGGTCAAATCGGCCGACCGCAGGCGCACGGCGCGGGCGAAGCCGCCGACATACAACGCGTTCAGCGGCTTGATCCGCCAGATGTTGAAATCGGCGAATCCGGCGTAGAGACCGGCATAGGGATGCACCGCCAGATACCGGGCTTTCAACGCGGGATCGTCGGGCGTTTCGGCCAGTCCGGTGATGGTCGCGCGGGGCGCGGTTTGCGGGTTGGCCTCGGTCGCCGAGCCGCAGACGAGCAGGGAGCAGCGGGGATCGGCGCGGAGGTGGCGGGTGTGTTCCGACAGGTCGGACAGGAACAACAACAACGATAGGTCGGGCGCGCAGGCGTGGGTGACCAGCGATGCGAAGGGCTGACCGGCCGCCGACGACGCCAGGGTTGCGGAACGCGTGGCGCGCAGCAGGCAGCGTGCAATCCAGGCCGGCGATTCTTCTGTCGGCGCCATTTTTCGTTCACCTTCCATCCGCAAAGCGCCACAATTGCGTGCCACAAAGAATGCGCACCCAAGCCAGCCCCTACCCAAGGGCCAGCTGCGGCGCATGAGCAAGCCTTAGCCCCCCAATCGGAGCGCGCGCATGACCGTATCGCCGAACGCAGCCCCTTCCAAGCAGACCATCGCGTTGGTCGACGACGACCGCAATATCCTCACCAGCGTGTCGATGACCCTGGAGCAGGAGGGATACGCCGTCCGCACCTACACCGATGGCGAAAGCGCGTTGCAGGGCATGACCGCCCGCCCGGTCGATCTGGCGGTGCTGGACGTGAAAATGCCCCGCATGGACGGGATGGAACTGCTGCAGAAACTGCGCCAACGCAGCACGATTCCGGTCATCTTCCTGACCTCCAAGGACGAGGAAGTGGACGAATTGATGGGTTTGCGCCTGGGCGCCGACGATTACATCACCAAACCCTTCAGCCAACGCCTGTTGCTCGAACGCATCCGCGCCTTGCTGCGTCGGAACGAGGCGAGCAAGGCCGAGGGGTCGGGCGCGCCGCCCGGCGGGGTGCTGACCCGCGGCAGCCTTGTGCTGGACGATACCAAGCACCAATGCACCTGGCATGGCGAAGACATCCAACTCACGGTGACCGAGTTCCTGCTGGTGAAGGCCCTGGCCGCTCGGCCCGGCATGGTGAAAAGCCGCGACCAGCTGATCGATGCCGCTTACGGCGAAAACACCTATGTCGACGATCGCACCATCGACAGCCACGTGAAACGGGTGCGCAAGAAATTCCGCACGGTGGACGACACGTTCAACCATATCGAAACGCTGTACGGCATCGGCTATCGCTACAAGGAACACTGAGTGCCGCAATCCCTCGCCACGCCGACGCCGGCGGTCGCACAACGCCGCCAACGCTGGGTGTCGCCGTTGCTGCAACGCATTCTGCTGGTCAACGCCCTGCCGCTGGCACTGCTGGTGGTGGCGTTGCTGTATCTCGACCAATACCAGAACGGCTTGCTGGAAGCACAGGTCGGCGCCCTGCGGGAGCAAGCGCGCGTCTTCGGCGGAGCCATGGGCGAAAGCGCGGTGCGCACCATCGATCCGGACAATCCCCGGCTGGTGCCGGAAATCGCGCAACCGCTGCTGCGCCGGCTGACCGATCCGACCCCGGACGCGCAGGCGAAACTCTATGGGCCGGATGGCACGCTGGTGGCCGATTCCCGGGTGCGGGTCGGACCCGGCGGGACGATCGGCACCGAACCGCTGCCGCCGCCACCGCAACACGGCCCCCTGCTATCCGCCGTCGCGTCGATCTACGACATTGTCCTGTCCTGGCTGCCGCATCGACCGGCGTTGAGCCAGGTGGATATGTCGCCCAGTGCCGGCGGGCCGGAATGGCAGCCCGATGTGAAGGAAGAACTGCGCCTGTCCAGCGCCGGCAAAAGCACAGATATGCCGCCCTACATCCGGCGGACGATGGACAATCGCCTGCTGGTAACCGTCGCCGTCCCGGTCGAGCGCGACCGCCACACCGTCGGCATCGTCCTGCTGACCCGCGAAGCCCGAGAGGTCGATTCCAGCCTGTTCACCGTACGCATGTCGATCCTGGCGCTGTTTGGCGTCGCCCTCGTCCTGACCGTGCTGCTGTCCTGGTATCTCTCGCAAACCATTGCCCGACCCATTCTCCGTCTGGCCGGCGCCGCCGCCGACATGCGGGAAGGTAAGGGCCGCACCGGGAGCGTCCCCGACTCCCTGCTGCGCCGCAGGGACGAGGTCGGGGTGCTGGCCAACGCACTTGCGGACTCGGCTTCGGCCTTGTGGCAACGCATGGATGCGATCGAACGTTTCGCCGCCGATGTGGCGCACGAGATCAAGAATCCGCTGACATCGATCCGCAGCGCTATCGAAACATTGCGCCGAATCGACGATCTGGCCAAACAGCGCCAGTTGCTGGCCATCATCGGCCAGGACGTGGTGCGGCTGGACCGGCTGATCAGCGACGTCAGCGATGCGTCGCGCCTGGATGCCGAACTGTCCAGGGTCACGGCGGAACGGGTCGATATCGTGCCGATTCTGCGCACCTTGCAGGAACTGGACGAAGCCACCCGCGACACCGAAAACGATCCGAAACTGGAACTGGTTGCCCCACCCGCCGAATTCGCCGTCTGGGCGGTGGAGGATCGGCTGGTGCAGGTGTTGCGCAATCTGATCGGCAATGCCCAATCCTTCAGCCCACCGCGCGGCCGCATCGTGGTGCGCGTGCGGGAAATCGCCGACATGGGCGAACTCAGCATCGAGGACGAAGGCCCCGGCATTCCCGAAGCCAACCTGGAACATATCTTCGATCGTTTCTACTCCGAACGACCGAGCACCGAGAGTTTCGGGCAGCATTCGGGGTTGGGCTTGTCGATCAGCCGACAGATTGTCGAAGCGCTGCACGGGCATATCTCGGCCGAGAACCGCCGCGACCTTGCCGGAAAAGTCGCCGGCGCCCGGTTTATCGTTCGCTTGCCGAAAGCGTAGCGCCCATCTGCCGTTCCACCAGACGGGCGTAGACGCCGCGCCGTGCAATCAGATCGGCATGCGTGCCAGTCTCGATCGCCCGGCCGGCCCGCAACACCACGATCGCATCCGCCGCTCGGATAGTCGATAAACGATGCGCAACGACAATGGTGGTGCGATCCACCATCAGCGCGTCCAGGGCTGCACGCACAGCGGCCTCGCTAATCGTATCGAGGTGCGATGTCGCCTCGTCCAACACCAGCAGCGGCGCGTCCTTGAGGAAAGCACGAGCGATGGCGATGCGTTGGCGTTGGCCGCCGGAGAGTTGGACACCGCGTTCCCCGACACGGGTCGCCAGACCCTCCGGCAGGCCGGCGACAAATTCTCGCAGGGCGGCGCGCGACAAAGCGAGTTCGATCTGCGCCTGAGTCGCGTCGGGCCGAGCGAGGCGGACATTGGCCTCCAGCGTGTCGTTGAACAAATAGGTGTCCTGGGAGACCAGGGCGATGCGGGCGCGCAGCCCTTCCAGCCGGAGATCGCGCAGGTCGGTGCCATCCAACCGGATCGTGCCGCAGTCGGCATCCCAGAACCGCAGTAGCAGGTTGGCGATGGTTGTCTTGCCGGCGCCGGACGGGCCGACCAGGGCCACAGTCGCACCGGCCGGGACGTCGAACGACACGCCGTCCAACGCGGGCACGGACCGACCGGGGTAGGCGAAGGTCACCGCATCGAACCGTACCCCCACCCCGCCGCGCGCCGCAACCGGGTCCAGCGGCCCATCGACGATCGCCACGGGCTCGGCATGCACCGCATGCAATCGGCGCGTGGATGCGATGGTATCCGCCAACTGCCGCCCCACCTGGGCAATTTCCGACACCGGCAGGAACGCGGCCACCGAAATCGAAACGACCAGCGGCAGCATCCCCGGCGCGAGTCCGTCGTGCGCGACCAGCCACGCGCCGGTCGCGGCAACCGCGAGGCCGCCGAAACCGGTTGCAACCTCCAACGCGCCGGACTGGAATGTCAGATCGGTCAGCAGCGCCAGCCGCATGGTTTGGTATTGGCGCACGGCTTCCATGAAACCGACCTTGCGGGCACCGGCGGCGTTGAACGCGACCAGTTCTGACAGGCCCTGGATCGTTTCGGTGGCATAGGCCCCCAACGCCCCCAATGCGCCGCGCGCTGCCGTTCCGAGGGCGTCGATACGCTGCCGACCCCGGGCGGGCGACAACCCGGCGTAGATCAGGAAGGGGGACAGGGCCAATGCCAGGGGCCATGCAATCAGGCCCAAGGCCAACAACACCGCTGCCGGCACCAGGAACGCCACGATGGCCGGGGCGATCGTGTGGGCGAAAAAATACTCCACCGTTTCGACGTCCTGGGTCGCGAGTGCCACCAGATCCCCCGATCGGCGCCGCAGCAAATACGCCGGAGCCAGCGCATCCAACTTGCGAAACAGGTCGATGCGCATCTCGGCCAGCAAGGCGTAGGCCATCGCATGGGCGATCCAGGATTCCAGGTAATGCAAAAGCCCGGCGGCCGGAGCCGCCAGCAACAACGCCATCGCGAGCGGACCGAAAGCGGCGTGGTCCCGCACCTGGGCCAGCAGCAGCGCGCCCAGCACGCCGACGCCGATATAGGCGATGACCCGGCCGATGCCGCATCCGACCGTCACCGCCAACCTGCCATGGTAGGGCCGAACGACCCGCATCAGGGTGCGGACGGTGTCGCCCCATCCGACCGCAGCCGCATCCTCCGACAGGCCGACCACAACCGCGCCGCGCTCGACGGTCTGCGCTTCTTCCGCGACCGGCTCGACCAAACGCTCCCCGGTCGCATCGGTCTGCATTTGCGGCCCCATCAAGTCCCGATACGGGCCATCGATGGCGATCAGATCGGCGTGCCGACCGGACTGCACCACCACCCCATCGCCCAGCACCAGAATGCGATCGGCGCCGATTACGCTGGACAGCCGATGCGCCAGGATCAGCGTGGTTCGCCCCACCATCAATCGGTCGAGCGCCTGTTGGATCGTCGCCTCGTTTTCGGCATCGACCGACGACAGCGCCTCATCCAGCACCAGAATCGGGGAGTCCCGCAGAAGCGCGCGGGCAATGGCGATCCGTTGACGCTGCCCACCCGAGAGCGCGGCGCCGCGCTCCCCGATGGCTGTTTGGTATCCGTTTGGTAGCGCCTCGATAAAATCGTGCGCATTCGCGGCGCTGGCAGCAGCCACGAGTTGCGCCTGCGTGGCGTCGGGACGACCGAGGCGCAGGTTTTCCGCGACGGTGCCATGGAACAGGTAGGTATCCTGGGCGACGACGGCGATCCGCGACCGCAAGGCATCGGGATCGAGGTCGCGCAGATCCCGCCCGCCGATGCGCACCGCACCGGTCTGCGGATCGTACAGACGCAGTAAAAGCCGCACGATGGAGGATTTGCCGGAACCGCTGGGCCCGACGATGCCGACCCGTTCCCCGGCGCCGATTTCGAAGGACAGGTCCGCATGCGCGGCCCGACGCCCGCCCGGATAAGCAAATCCCACCTTGTCGAACGATATGCTCGGGGTCGCGTCGGCGATGGTCTGCTGACCGGTCGGCGCAGAGATGGCAGTGTCCAGCAGGGCGCCGATCCCCGCAGCGGCGGACTCGCCGTTCAGGCCCGCGTGCAACACGCCGCGCAGATCGCGCAACGGCCGGAAAATCTCGGTGCCGGCCATGAGGACGATCAACAGCGCCTCCAGGCTCATGGTGCCGGCATTCACCCGGTAGGCGCCATAAACCAACGCCGCCGCCGCGCCCAACGCGGTGCCGAGATCGGTCAGCCCGCGTGTCGCCACGCTAATCGCCAGCACCCAGAACGTCGAATCCGACAAAGCGCGGGCTTTCGCCGCGAGCATGGCGCCGTACGAACCGCTCTGACCGAAGGCTTTCAAGGTCGGCAGCCCCTGCACGGCGTCGAGGAATTCCTCCCCGAAGCCCTTGAAAGCCTGCTGCCGAGCGCGGGAGGCCTGCGCGGACCGGCGGTTGACGGTCATGGGCAGGATCAGGGTGAAAAGCGCGGCGGCCAGCATGACGGTGGCGACCGGCAGATCCCACCAGCCGATAAAGGCGAAGATCGCGACCGGGGCACACACGGCGATGGTGAGTTGCGGGATGTACTGACCGAAGAAGGTCTGCAACTGCTCCACCCCGTCGACCATCGACAGCATGACGCCACCAGTGCGCTCGGCACCGAACCACGCCGGCCCGAGTTGCAGTATTTTATCGTAAAGGCGACCGCGCAGATCGATCTGGACGATCGAGGCGGATCGATGCGCCATTAGCGTGCGGGCGTGGTCGAGCCGGGCACGAATCAGGATCGCGGCGGCGGCAGCCAGCAACGGCAGCGCCAATTCCGACGCCGGCCGTTGCTGGAAGACCAGGGCGATAAACCGCCCGAGGAAGGCGAATCGCGCGATGCCGACAAGCAAGGCGAGCAGTCCGAGCAGAACGCCCAGCGCCATCTTGCCGCGCTGCGCCCGCGCGAGAGCCCAAAGCCTCGGGTCGAAATGCATCTTCTATTCGGCGAGGTTTTGGAAGAACGCGGCCCGGTTGTCCGCGCCGGCCACGATATAACTGTGATCGGACCCGGACAGGATGAAGCGCGCGCCCATGCGAACGTAACGACGGGCGTTTTCCTCGTCGTAGACACCGCCCATGCCGAGCACCTTGCCGTGTTTTTTGCAGGCGTCGCCGACCTTTTGGTAGGCATCGACGACTTTGGGATGCCCCATTTGTCCGGAGATGCCCAGTTCCGCCGTCAGGTCCGACGTGCCGATGAACAGCACATCGACGCCATCGACGGCGGCGATTTCGTCGGCGTTGGCGATCGCGAGCGGGCTTTCCAGCATAACCACGGTCAGGATTTCGGCATTGATTGCGGCTTGGGCTTCCATCGTGGCCGGCGCCTTGTAGCCGTAAACGGCCGGCGGGCCGCCCCAGGACCGCGTGCCCTGCGGCGGGTAGCGGAAGGCGGCGGCGATGCGACGTGCCTCGGCTGCGGTATCGACATGCGGCACGACAATGCCGAGCGCCCCGTTGTCGAGCGCTCGGGTCGCTTCGTCGATGGCGCCGGCGCAGACACGCACGATCGGGGTCACGCCCGTCGGCAGCGCCGCAATACACAGCTGCGTCGTCTCCTGCGTCGAAAACGCGCCATGCTCGGTGTCGATAAAGATCCAGTCGTGGCCTGTCGCTTTTGCGAGGACAGGGGTCGCGACGGTGCGCAGATGGTGGACGCCGAAGCCAAGGCCCATCTGGCCGGCTGCCATACGGCGCTTGGTGGTGTTTTGGGTCAGGGCCATCGTCTCGGTCGCCTCTCGAAGGGTTCGGAGGGAGCGTGCCGGAATGGGGCCGGTCGGGGAAGGGGTAGCGGGATGCCGGGCGCGTTGCTCAAGACGCGCCCGGCCTTTTTGCGATCACATGCCGCCTGGGTAGCTCGGGCCGCCGCCGCCTTCGGGCGTCACCCAGTCGATGTTCTGCGTCGGGTCCTTGATGTCGCAGGTCTTACAGTGCACGCAGTTCTGCGCGTTAATCTGCAACCTCGGCTGGCCTTCTTCGACACCGAGGTATTCGTAAACCCCGGCCGGGCAGAAGCGCGCTTCCGGACCGCGATATTTCTCCCAGTTGACCGACACCGGAACATCCGGATCTTTCAACGTCAGGTGGATCGGCTGATTTTCTTCGTGATTGGTATTGGAGATAAACACCGACGACGGCTTGTCGAATGTGAGTTTGCCATCCGGCTTCGGATAGGCGATCGGGGTGGCGACGGCGGCTTCCAACAATGTTTCGTTGTCTTTGTGCACGTGCTTGAAGGTCCAGGGCGCCTTGCCGCGGAACAGGTATGTATCCAGCGCCGAATAAACCAAGCCGCCATACATGCCGAATTTGCCGAACGAGGGCCGGATGTTGCGGACGGCGGACAGTTCTTCCCAAACCCAGCTTTCCCGCAAGGCGTCGGGGTAAGCGTCCAGCACCGCCGGCCGATCGCCGGCCAGTGCTTCCGCCAGGGCTTCGGCGGCGATCATACCGGACTTCATGGACGTGTGGGTGCCCTTGATCTTCGGCACGTTCACGAAACCGGCGGAATCCCCGATCAACGCCCCGCCTGGGAACACCAGTTTGGGAATCGACTGCAACCCGCCTTCGTTCAACGCACGCGCACCGTAGGCGATGCGACGCCCGCCCTCGAAATGTTTGCGCACGTCGGGGTGGGTTTTGAAACGCTGCATTTCGTCGAACGGGGAGAGCCAGGGATTGGAATAATCCAACCCGATGACAAACCCGTAGGACACCAGATTTTTGCCGAAATGATACAGGAACGATCCGCCATAGGTATCGGATTTCAGCGGCCAGCCGATTGTGTGCTCGATCAGGCCGGGTTTGTGGTTTTCCGCCGGGATTTCCCACAATTCCTTGATCCCGATGGCATAGGTCTGATCCTGCACACCGTCCCGCAGATTGTAGCGGCCGAGCAACTGCTTGGTCAGCGAGCCGCGGCAGCCTTCCGCGAACAGCGTGTATGTCGCGCGCAATTCCATACCGCGGGCGAAATTGTCGGTCGGCAGGCCATCGCGCCCGATCCCCATATCGCCGGTCGCGATACCGACGACCTTTCCATCTTCGTACAGAATCTCCGACGCGGCGAAGCCGGGGTAAATTTCGACGCCCAGTTCCTCGGCCTGGGTGCCGAGCCAGCGGCAGACATCGCCGAGGGACACGATGTAGTTGCCGTGGTTGTGCATCTGCGGCGGGGTCGGCAGCCGGGTGGCGCTGACTTCGGTCAGATACATGAACCGATCTTCCCGCGCCGGGGTATCCAACGGCGCGCCTTTCGCCGCCCAATCGGGGATCAATTCGTTCAGCGCGCGCGGTTCCAGCACCGCACCGGACAGCGTATGCGCCCCGATCTCGCTGCCTTTTTCGACCAAGCACACGGCGGCATCGGGGGCACATTGTTTGAGGCGGATCGCAGCGGCCAAGCCGGCAGGCCCGCCACCGACGATCACCACATCGAACTCCATCGCCTCCCGAGGGGGTAACTCTTCCGCCATAGCCGGCTCCTTAATATTCGCACCCCCTAATAAGCAGACAGTTAGGCTCGCAGGAAGGGCTTATCCCCGCAGACCGTCACCCGATGGCCGAAACGTCGTTGCGGGAAATAATCCCACATCGCCTGATGCTGCACCGCGCGGTTATCCCAAAACGCCACCGAATTGGACTGCCACTTGAACCGGCACACGAACCGAGGCTGCTCGGCATGATCGAACAGCATGTTCAGCACCGCGTCGCTTTCTTTGGGCGAAAGTTGCACGATGCGGGTGGTGAATCCCCGATTGACGAACAACGCCTTGCGCCCGGTGTCCGGATGGGTGCGCACAACCGGGTGTTCGGCTTCGGGGAATTTCTGATCGGCCGCCGGTTCGCGATATTGGTGATTCGCGGATTTGCGACTTTCGTGCATCGCCGTGCAGGTTTCCAGGAAGGCCTGCATGGCCGGCGACAACGCATCGTAAGCGGCATATTGATTGGCGAACATCGTATCGCCCCCGCCGTTTTCCGGCACTTCTTGAATATGCAGGATCGATCCCATCGGCGGTTCGGCATCGCACGACACGTCGGAATGCCAGACCTCCCCCGCCACGCGCATGGACGTCGGGCCAGCCTCGATCGTCAGGATCTCCGGGTGCTCGGCATAGCGCTTCGCGGCATTGGGATGCACATGCAACTTGCCGAACCGAGCGCCGAACGCCTTGTGCTGGTCGATGGTCATCGTCTGGTCGCGGAAGAAAATGACGCAATGATCCAGCAGCGCGCGATGCACCGCGTCGAATTCCTGGTTGGTCATCGGCCCCGCCAGATCGACGCCGGAAATTTCGGCGCCGATGCCGGGCGTGAGCGTACGAATTGCGATCGCCATGTTCGATCTCCCGAGGCAGGCCGCCGGACGATCCCGACGCTGCTTGTTGAAACACAAAGGCGTTGGTGGCCTACGCCAGCCCGTAGAATTCCCGCACGTTGTCGCGCAGGATCCGTTGCTTCTGCGCCGGTTGCATGTGCGCGGTCTGGGTTGCGATCACATCCTGACTCCACGGCCACGTCGAATCGCTGTGCGGGAAATCGTTCGCCCACATCAGTTGGTGCGGACCGAGCATGTCGGCGAGTTGGAAGGCGACGTGATCGTCCTGGAATGTGAGGCGAATGTTGTCGCGGAAATACTCCGACGGCATACGCGGCAGTTCGATGCCCTCCAGCCAGTAGCGATGCCGCTTATAGGCGTGATCCATGCGGTACATGAAATGCGGTGCCCAACCGGCATCGGCTTCCACGCAGGCGACCTTCAATTGCGGGAAGCGGGCGAAGACGCCGCCGAAAATCATGGTGGACATAATATCCTGACAGCCCCGGATAATCGACAGGAAGCTATTGATCTTCGGCCCCCTCGGGCGCTCGGCTGCCGTCGTCAGAATATGGAACGACAACGGCAGGTTCAGGGCGATCGACGCCTCCCACAGGGGGTCGTAGATGGGGTCGTCGTAGTCCGACACGCCGGGCATGCCGGGCATCATCACACCCTTGAACCCCATATCGGCGATGCGTTGAAAATCCGCCACACCTTCGGCCACCGTGCGCACCGCCGTCTGGCCCATGCCGATCAACCGATCCGGCGCATGTGACACATATTCCGCGAGCCAGCGGTTATACGCCTCGAAACAGACCACTTTGTAATCGATATCGTGATGGTTGCAGAGCACCATGCCGACGGTGGGATAGATGATTTCCGCCGCCACGCCATCGCGATCCTGATCCGCCAGCCGCACCGTGGCATCCCATCCGCCGCGATGCAGGTCGGAGAATTTGGCGCCGGTTTTCTTCAGTTCCGACGGATCCCGCCCGGCCGATGCGACCAGCCCCAAGGGGATCGTGCGCTTCATGCCCTCGACGACGTAGATATCGCCCAGCTTGGCATCGTTGACGATATGCGGCGCGATGTCGCGGAATTTCGGGTCGATGTGCGCGCGGTAGCAGTCCGGCGGTTCGGTGATATGCGAGTCGGCCGAGATCGGTAGCGCAGTCATGGACGTTTCCCCTCTCTTATCGTTCGGGGGAGCCTACCGGCCAGTAGCGGCGCTGTGCAAGCGGCGAGGATCGTGGTGTGGCTAGCGACATGCCATGAACAAAGCCTTGACACCTCACGTAAAGTTGACCGACGTTCCTGTCGCGGCCCTATGGAAGAACGGACTTATAAACAGCGGGTTAATCAACGTCCGTCTCCTGCGGGGCCAGGGAGAGATAAACAATGCGTGTTCGGATTGCGATGGCGATCGGGCTTGCCCTGACAACCGCCCAAGCGCTTACTGGCGACTCGGCTAGGGCGGATGGGCGCCTGGACAGCGCGGTGCAATCGGCCCTCGACATTGGGCAAGTTATCGGCGCGGCTTCGGCCTGTCCCGAGATCGAACCCAACCGGATCAAGGGTCTTGCCGATCGATTTCAATCCGATCTCAAAAAATTTGCGACCAACAGCGCCGAAATTGCAACCGTCACCGGTGCGTTCGACCAGGGCATCATTTTTGGCGGGAAGTCGATCAGCCAGCGCCAGATCCGGTGTGACGGGGCGAAACGTAATTTAGCGGGTTGGGAAACAAACACCGCTCCCCTGATGCCCACGGCGAGCGCCGGGCCCGCACCGATACAAGCTCGGCCTTCGCCAGCACCCGCACCATCGCTGGCACAGGCATCGGCACCATCGCTGGCACCGGCACCGGTCGTGGCAAC
The DNA here is from genome assembly GCA_025354865.1 of Acetobacteraceae bacterium. Classification (GTDB taxonomy): domain Bacteria; phylum Pseudomonadota; class Alphaproteobacteria; order Acetobacterales; family Acetobacteraceae; genus Rhodopila. The sequence continues at coordinate 12,410 of JANXMB010000101.1, forward strand.
CCCGCCGCCCGCGCCATCGCTCAGCCAAGGGACTGTCCAGGGCGTCACCGATCGGGAAATCCGCTTCGGCATGGCCGCGCCGTTTTCTGGTCCGGCGACCGAACTCGGTCGCCAAATGCGACTTGGCATCGATACGGCCTTTGGTGTCGCCAACGACGCCGGCGGTATCAACGGGCGGAGGCTCGTTCTGGTCACAGCGGACGATGGCTACGAGCCCGGCCGAACGGCCGAAGCGATGAAGCAACTCTATGAAAAAGATCGGGTGTTCGGCTTCCTCGGCAATGTCGGCACCCCCACGACCGCGGTCGCATTGCCGTATGCCATGGCGCACCGGGCCTTGTTTTTCGGCGCCTTCACCGGAGCGCCTTTGTTGCGATCCGATCCGCCAGATCGCTACGTTTTCAATTACCGCGCGAGTTATGCTGAAGAAACCTATGCGGTCGTGCATTATCTGGTGAAGATCAGGCACCTCAAACCCGATCAGATCGCTGTGTTCGCACAACAGGACGGTTATGGAGACGCCGGGTTCGAAGGCGTCGCCACGGCAATGCGCGCGCTGAGCCCATCCGGCGATACCGGTTCGATCCAGCGCTTCGGCTATCAGCGCAACACCGATGATGTCGATGGGGCCATTGCGCAAATCCAACAATATCACCGATTGCACCCAACCGCCCCGATCAAGGCCATGGTGATGGTGGCGACCGCAAAAGCCGCCGCCAAATTCATCGACCATAGTCGCGAACGCTTGCCGGGCCTGATCTACACGAACGTCTCGTTCGTTGGCAGCACGGCGCTGGCCAGGGAGTTGATGGCCCTCAATCCCAAAAACACCGATGGCGTGATCGTGACCCAAGTCGTTCCGTCAGTGGATGGCTATGCCAGCATCGTGCTCAGTTACAAGGAGGCTTTGGCCAAATATGCACCCGGCGAAGCGCCGGATTTCGTGTCGTTCGAAGGCTATCTCGACGCCAGCATCATGATCGAGGGGCTTCGGCGGACAGGCCCCCAGCCAGACACCGAAAAGCTGGTCAATGCTTTGGAGTCGATCCGGGATTTTGACATCGGTGTCGGTGTGAAAATTAGTTTCGGCAGCGGCGAACACCAGGCTTTGCACAAAATCTGGGGTACCCAGCTGGATGACAAGGGCCACTACAAGCCGATTAACCTCGAATAGCCCGAACCGGCATGCGTCGGACCGTCGGCGCTCAGGGACGCGATGTTAACGATTGCGCCGCCCAACTTCTGCCGCATCGTCTGCCCGACCCGATGCTTCATGCCGAGGAAGACGCGCTTGAGGCATAGTTCGACCGTAAACTCCCAATCGGCCTCCGCCGAGTCAACGATATCGCTCGGACGGGACGCGCCCCCATCGGGACCGCGACCTTGCCGCGAAACCGCCGATCCATCGTCCCAGTTCCATCCCGTGTCACCGCAAGCCGCTACCGATCGCCGCGCGGCGTGTCAGTAATACCGGTCGGCCAAACGGCCTACGGCACGCACACATCTCATTCCGGTGGGGGATTCAGCAACAATCCGCCTTGACGGACGGCGATTCGCGTCTCGATAAAGGGCGGCGACGGTCATCGAGTGCTTATACCATGATCGTTTGAGGTCGCACGCGATCTCGGCGTTGGATCATGGTCTAAGCCTTTGTTTGAGAGGGTGATTCACGCCCGAGGTTGAAGTCAACCTCAAGCGATCACGCTCTAGCAGGCTGCTGAAAAAGTCCGGCGGACCGGCAACGATTGGTCAAAAAGAACCGCAGACGCCGCTTGGGAGACCGAATGTTTCGTTAGGTCATTGCACTGCGACTCAATCTTTCGTGGTAGAGTGTCGAGAAGA
>JANXMB010000102.1 GCA_025354865.1 Acetobacteraceae bacterium
CGCCCTGCTGTGCATCGCCGAGGGCCGGCTACTGTCCGAGCAGGATCGCCGCCGGGTGACGCCGGAGCATTGGTTCAAACCGGCGCCGGTCATGCGGGCGTTGTTCGCGGATTTGCCGGAAGCCTGCGACAACACGCTCGCCATCGCGCGGGCCTGCGCGGTCATGGCGGAAACCCGCAAACCGCTGCTGCCGACCTGCCCCAAGGTGCGCGACGGCGCCACCGAAGAAGAAACCGTGCGCGCCATGGCAGCCGAGGGGCTTGTCCGCCGCATGGACGACATCCGGGCCGACGCCGCCACCCGCGCTCGGTATAAGGAGCGGTTGGACTACGAACTCGACGTCATCGCCAACATGGGGTTCTCCGGCTACTTCCTGATCGTTGCCGATTTCATTCAATGGTCGAAGGCAAACAACATCCCGGTCGGTCCCGGTCGCGGGTCCGGCGCCGGTTCGGTGGCGGCCTGGGCGTTGACTATTACCGACCTGGACCCGTTGCAGTTCAATCTGCTGTTCGAACGGTTCCTGAACCCGGAACGCGTGTCGATGCCCGACTTCGACATCGATTTCTGCCAGGAGGGCCGCGACCGGGTCATCGAGTATGTCCGCAAAGAATACGGCGGCGACCGCGTCGCGCAGATCATCACCTTCGGAAAATTGCAGGCACGAGCAGCGGTGCGCGATGTCGGAAGGGTCCTGGGGCTGCCGTATGGGCAGGTGAACAAGGTCGCCGAACTCATCCCCAACAACCCCGCGAAACCGGTCACCCTGGCGCAGGCCGTGGACGGGGAACCGCGGTTGCAAGCCCTGCGCGACGAAGACGAGGCGATCGGCCGGCTGATCGAAATCGCCTTGCAGGTGGAGGGTCTGTACCGCCACGCCTCCACCCACGCCGCCGGCGTCGTCATCGGCGATCGGCCGTTGGTGGAGTTGGTGCCGCTCTACAAGGATCCGAAATCGGACTTTCTGGTCACGCAATATTCCATGAAATACGTGGAACAGGCGGGGTTGGTGAAATTCGACTTCCTGGGCCTGACCACGCTGACCATTCTGGATCGTGCCAAGGGGTTCCTGCGCAAACTCGGGATCGAGGTGGACCTGGACCACCTGCCGCTCGACGACAAGAAAACGTACGAGATGCTGGCGCGCGGCGAAGCCGGCGGGGTGTTCCAGATGGAAGGCCAGGGGATGCGCGACACGCTGCGGCAGATGCGCCCGGATCGGTTCGAAGATCTGATCGCCGCCGTCGCCCTGTATCGCCCCGGCCCGATGGCCAACATCCCCGATTATTGCCGCCGCAAACACGGCGAGAAATGGGAACCGCCGCATCCCGACATCGCCGACATCCTAGGCGAGACCTACGGAATCATGGTCTACCAGGAACAGGTCATGCAGATTTCGCAGAAAATGGCGGGCTACTCGCTGGGCGGGGCCGATCTGCTGCGGCGCGCGATGGGTAAGAAAATCCAGAAGGAGATGGAGCAACAGCGCGCCGTTTTCGAAAAAGGCGCCATCGAACGCGGCATTGGCCCGGCGAAAGCGACCGAGGTCTTCGACCTCATGGCCAAGTTCGCCGATTACGGCTTCAACAAATCGCACGCCGCCGCCTACGCTCTCGTCGCCTATCAGACCGCCTGGCTGAAGGCCAACCATCCGGAAGTGTTCATTGCGTCGTGCATGAGCCTCGCGCTGAACAACACCGATCGGTTGGCGGCGTTGAAGCAGGAGGCCGAACGCAGCCGCATCGCGATCCTGCCGCCGGACATCAACGCCTCCGCTGCCGATTACGCGGTGGAGCGGCGGGCGGACGGCAGCCTAGCGATCCGCTACGCTCTGGCGGCGGTGAAGCGGGTCGGTTTTGCGGCGATGGAATCGCTGGTGGCCGCGCGCGGCGATCGGCCGTTCGCCGATCTCGCCGATCTCGCCGCCCGGATCGATCCGAAGCAGGTGGCCAAAGCGCAATTCGAAAACCTCATCCGCGCCGGCGCCTTCGACTCCCTGGAGACAAACCGCGCTCGTCTGTTCGCCGTGGCGGAAACGATCGTGCGCCGCGCCCAGGCCAACCAGGAGGAAAAGGCCAGCGGTCAGATCGGCCTGTTCGGCGCCCCTGCATCCGGCGCTGCCGGAACCGCCGAACCGATCCGCCTGCCGGATGTGCCGGATTGGGCGCCGCTGGAACGGCTTGCGTTCGAAGCCGATGCCGTGGGCTTCCACCTCACCGCCCATCCCCTCGACACCTATGCCCAAGCCCTCCGGCGGCTCGGCGTCATACGAGCAGCGGATGCCGAGGCGAAAGCCAAAGCGGGCGCGCGGACGGTGAAGCTTGCCGGGACGGTGGTGGCCATCAAGGAGCGGATCACCAGCAAGGGCAGCCGCATGGCCTGGGTGCGCATTTCCGATGCGTCCGGCTCGATCGAGGTGACTTGCTTCAGCGAAGTGCTGTCCCGCTCCCGCGACGTGCTGACCCAGGGCACCAACATTCTGGTGACGGCGGAATTGAAGTTGGAAGGCGAGTCGATGCGGGTCACCGCGAACGATGTGGCGCCGTTGGACAAAGCGGCCGCCGCAGCGGGGGCGTCGATGCGCATCTGGCTGCACGAAACCGCCGCCATCCCGCATATCCGCGACCTTTTGGCGCGGGAAAGCGGCGGCAAGGGGCGGATTACGCTGGTCCCGCGCCTCGGCGCCGACCGGAACGTCGAAATCGCCCTACCCGGCGGCTACAGCGTCACCCCGCGACTGGCACAGGCGCTCAAGGTGCTGCCGGGCGTGGAACAGGTCGAGGAGGTCTGAACCGACCGCTCGTTCAGCGCGCAATGCCCGACGGCGATCCCCAACGGCACCGACAGGACGAACCATAGCGCGAGGAAATTGGCGACATCCGGCAGCAATCCGAAGGCCACTCCCCCGACGATCGCCAAGCCGACACCGTACAGCAGACCGGTGCGGATGCCTTTTACTTTCGACATCGCGTTATCCTTCCCCATCAGCGCGACCGCTACTCCAAGCCGCCCTGCACGACTATGCAAACGCCGTGCTAGTTCGGCCGTGCCATCGCAGTATTTGCTCGATTGGGATCGCGCAGCGCTTGCGGTTCGATAAAAATTCATGCCAATACAGCGCGTTAGAGCGGTCCGGAGCCGCCGCATGGCGGATTGTTCGCGGGGAACGGCGGCGATCGGGGAACGCAATATCATTCCGGTTTGGTAAAATATTGGCGCGACTTGTAAAATTTTCCGACAAACCCGGCGTCTTGCCGGCGGGCGCGATGCCGGTCAGAGTCGACCGACGCAATCGATAAACCGAAGGATAGTCCGAAATGCCCGAAAAACGCGGCCTGGCATACGATGCACTGGACGAGTTGCTCGATCTCGGGGGCTTGTCCCGCGGCCTAGCCGAACGGGTGGCAATAACCGGGGACGATCCGGTGCTGCCCACGCGCTATCGCATCGGCACGGCCGGAGCAGCAGTCTTGGCCGCCACGGGGGTCGCGGCCGCCGAACTCTGGCGCATGCAGACGCGGCGCAAACAATCGGTCTCGGTCGATGTGCCCGCCGCCACCGTATCGCTGCGCAGCGGCAAGTATATGGAGATCGACGGCAAGCCCTGCGATCGCGAATTCGCGCCGCTGATGAAATTCTATCCGGCGAAGAACGATCGTTGGGTGTTTCTGCACACCAATTTCCCCAACCTGCGGGATCGCGCGCTGCAAATCCTCGGCGTGCCCGACGATTACAACGCGGTGCGCGAAGCCATCGCCGGTTGGGACGCGGAAGCGCTGGAAACCGCCTTGCACGAAGGCGGCGCCGTGGGGTCGTTCGTCCGCACCCACGGGGAGTGGAACCGCCACCCTCACGCCGCCGCCATCGCTGCGATGCCGGCGGTGGAGATCGTCAAGATCGGCGATGCGAAGCCAAGGAAGCTGCCCAAAGGCGACCGCCCGCTGTCCGGTACTCGGGTGCTCGACCTGACCCGGGTCATCGCCGGCCCCACGGCGTCCCGCACCTTGGCGGAGCACGGCGCCGACGTGCTGAAAATTACCCGGATCGGGCTGGCGGATTCGGGGCAGATGGATCTGGATACGGGGATCGGCAAACTGTCCGCCCGCCTCGATCTGCGGGAGAAAGACCAGCATGCGCGGCTGCGCGAACTGCTCGGCACCTGCGACGTGTTCACCCAGTCCTACCGCCCCGGCACCCTGGCCGGGCGCGGCTTCGGGCCGGAGGAACTGGCCGAACGGCATCCGGGGATTGTGTATGCGACCTTGAGCGCGTGGGGCCACGACGGGCCGTGGCGCAATCGGCGCGGCTACGACACGGTGGTGCAGGCGGCGTCGGGGATGGCCGATGCGTCGCGCGACGACGGGGCGCCGAAGCATCTGCCGGTGTCCGCCATCGACTATGTCGCCGGCAACCTGATGGCATACGGCATCATGGTCGCGCTGGCCCGCCGCGCTAAGGAAGGCGGCAGTTGGATGGTGCGGGCGAGCCTCGCGACCGCTGGGCGGTGGATCGTCGATCGCGGCGTGCTACCGAGGGCGTCCTACGAAGCCACCCCGACCGATCTGTCGGACGAGGCAATCGCCCGCCTCTGCACCACGGTGGACTCGCCGGTCGGGCGGATCCGCTACCTCGCCCCGATCGTGCAAATGTCGGAAACCCCGACGTTCTGGGCGCGGCCGCCGGTCGCGCTGGGTCACCACCCCGCCGCATGGCCGACCTGATGCGCGCCATCTTCCTGATCGCCCTGCTCCTGCTAACCACCGGGGCTCGGGGCGAAACCCAAGTGCTGCGCATCGGGATGCAGCCGGGCATGTCGTTCCTGGCGTTGGTCATCATGCAGCATGATCGGTTGATCGAAGCTGCGGCCGCCAAGGCCGGTCTGCCGCCGGTCAAGGTGGAGTGGACGGTGTCCGCCAATGGCACCGTCGTCACCGACGGGCTGCTGTCGGGCAATCTCGACATCTGCGCCACCGGCATGCCGGCGTTCATCATCTTGTGGGCCAAGGGCAAGGGGCTGGTGGACGTGAAGGGCATCGCGTCGCACGGGGCGATCCCCGGCATGCTGGTCACCCGCAATCCGGCGGTGAAAACCATCGCCGATTTCACCAACGCCGACCGCATCGCGGTGCCGGCGGTGAAGGCCTCGATCCAATCCATTCTGATCGCCATGGCGGCCGAGAAGCTGTGGGGTCCCGGCCAGCAAGGGCGCATCGATCCGTTCGAGATATCGTTGTCGCATCCCGACGCGCTGATCGCGATGTTGTCCGGGCATAGCGAAATCAACGCCCATTTCAGCAGCGCGCCGTACTACCAGGCCGAATTGCGAGTGCCGAACGCGCATGTCGTGCTCACGAAGGAGGATATTTTCCCCGGCCAGTTGAGCCACGGCCTGATCTGGACCGGCAAGAAATTCCACGACTCGAACCCGGTGCTGCTCGTGGCATTCCGAGCGGCGCTGGAGCAGGCGATGGACATCATCCATACCGATGCACCCCGAGCGGCTCGGGCTTATCTGGCTTTGGCGCGGGAAAAAGTGGACCCGCAGGAGGCCGAGGCCATGATCCGCGCGTTCGGCCCGCGCTGGGAATCCACCCCGCACGGCGTGTTCCCGATCGCATCGTTCATGTATCGTATCGGAATGATCAAGATAGAACCCAAGAGTTGGCAAGATTTGTTTTTCGAGGAAGGTTGGGTCCCCGGCGGCAGTTGAGAATGCCACGATCCTGCCTTATAGCGCTGCCAAATACCGCGCCACGGCCCCTCCGGGTGCATCGAACGGGCGGCTGAAGGAGACTGCATGGCTGCCATGGCCGAGACCAACGCGGACAACCCCGCCCTTGCGCAGCAAGTGGCGGTACGCGCGCGTGGCGAAACCCCCATCCGCCGCATGGCCGATGCAATCCGAGCACTGGCGATCGATGCGGTGGAAGCCGCGAAGTCGGGACATCCGGGTATGCCGATGGGCATGGCCGACGTCGCCGCCGTGCTCTGGTCGCGCTTCCTGAAATACGACGCTGCCGATCCGCGCTGGCCGGACCGGGATCGGTTCGTGCTCTCGGCCGGTCACGGGTCCATGCTACTGTATTCGGTGCTGCATCTGACCGGCTACGCCGGCATGGGCATCGACGAGATCCGGCGCTTCCGCCAACTGCACTCCCCCTGCGCCGGGCATCCGGAATTCGGCGAGCATCCGGGCATCGAGTGCACGACTGGTCCCCTCGGCCAGGGCCTGGCCACCGCCGTCGGCATGGCGCTGGCCGAACGCCACATGGCGGCGCGCTACGGCAAGTCGCTGGTGGATCACCGCACTTGGGTCATCGCTGGCGACGGGTGCCTGATGGAAGGCGTCAGCCACGAGGCGATCGGCCTTGCCGGGCATCTGCAACTCAATAAATTGACCGTCCTGTGGGACGACAACAGCATCTCGATCGACGGTGCGACCAGCCTTTCGACGTCTGAAGACACGCTGAAGCGCTTCGCCGCCGCCGGTTGGGCCACCCGTCGGGTGGACGGGCACGACCCCGACCAGATCGCCGCCGCGATGTCGTTTGCCGTGCGCTCGCGCAAGCCGACCATCATTGCCTGCAAGACGATCATCGGCCTCGGTGCCCCCACCAAAGCCGGCACCGCCGGTTCCCACGGCTCCCCGCTCGGCACCAAAGAAGCCGACGCCGCCAAGGCGTTCCTGGGGTGGTCCGCAGCGCCGTTCTCGGTGCCCGACGATCTTTACGAAATGTGGAATGCCGCCGGCACGCGCGGCGCCAGCACCCGCCGCGCCTGGCTCAAACGGTTGGCTCGTCATGCCCAGCGCACCGATTTCGAGCGGGCGATGGCCGGCAAGCTGCCGGACACCTGGCATGAGGCCGTGGCGGCGCTGAAGCAGGACATCGCCGACAATCGCCCCAAGCTGGCCACCCGCCAATCCAGCCAAAAGGCGCTCGAAGCCCTGGTACCCGCCACCCCCGATCTGGTCGGCGGCTCGGCCGATCTGACGGGATCGAACCTGACCCTGGTCAAAGGGATGGGCTTCGTGTCCCCCGGCAACTACGGCGGGCGCTATATCCATTACGGCATCCGCGAGTTCGGCATGGCCGCCTGCGCCAACGGTATGGCGCTGCATGGCGGCATCATTCCCTACACCGGCACGTTCTTCGTGTTCACCGATTACATGCGCCCCGCCATTCGCCTGGGTGCGCTGATGCGCCAGCGGGTCGTGCATGTCATGACCCACGATTCGATCGGATTGGGCGAAGATGGCCCGACCCATCAACCGGTCGAGCACCTCGCCAGCCTGCGCGCCATGCCGGGCTTGCACGTCTTCCGCCCGGCCGACGCGCTGGAAACGGCGGAGTGCTGGGAACTCTCGATCAAGCGCGCGGACGGACCGTCGATGCTGGTGCTGACCCGGCAGGCGCTGCCGACGCTGCGCACCGATATCGCGGAAAACCGCTCCGCCCGCGGCGGTTACGTGCTGGCCGAGGCGGAAGGCCCGCGTCAGGCGACCCTGATCGCCACCGGGTCGGAGGTTTCGCTGGCGATGGCGGCGCGGGAAATGCTTGCCGGCGAAAACATTCCGGTCGCAGTGGTGTCGCTGCCGTGCTGGGAATTGTTCGCCCAGCAGGACGAAGCTTACAAGGCGGCGGTTCTGGGCGGCAGCCTGCGGGTCGGCATCGAAGCCGGGTGCGACTTCGGTTGGGAACGGATCGTCGGGTCGGACGGCGTGTTCATCGGCATGCCGGGCTACGGCGCGTCGGCCCCGGCGGAAGAATTGTACAAGTACTTCGGAATAACGGCCGAGGCGATTGCCGCTGCCGTTCGTAAACATTTGTCTTAAGAAACAAAGGAAATTCTACCAATGGCCGTTTCGGTCGCAATCAATGGTTTCGGGCGAATCGGCCGGCTCGTGCTGCGCGCCATCGCGGAAGAAGGCCGCACCGATCTGGTGCCGACCAAAATCAATGCCTCGACCAGCATGAACATGGACTCGGTGGCGCATCTCTTCGCTTACGACAGCGCGCATGGCCGCTTCGCCGGTCAGGTGGAAGTCTCGGGCAACAGCCTGACCATCCGCCATGCCGGCAAGGTCTACGGCCCGATCCCGGTGACCTTCGAACGCGATCCCGGCAAGCTCGACCTGGGCGGCATCGATGTTGCCATGGAATGCACCGGCACGCTGACCAGCAAAGAAAAATGCGCCCCCCTGCTCGCCGGCGGCGCGCGGAAAGTCCTGATCTCCGCCCCCGGCGACGGGGTCGATGCGATGATCGTCTACGGGGTCAACAACCACGACCTGAAACCCGGCATGACCGTGATCTCCGCCGCGTCGTGCACCACCAATTGCCTCGCCCCGATGGCGAAAGTGCTGCACGAGAACTTCGGCATCCTGCGCGGCTACATGGTCACCATCCACGCCTATACCAACGACCAGAACACGCTGGACGGGTCCCATCGCGACCCGCGCCGCGCCCGCACGGCTGCGGTGTCGGCGATCCCGACCTCGACCGGGGCGGCGCGATCCATCGGGCAGGTGATGCCGGCATTGAAGGGCAAGCTGGACGGGACGTCGATCCGCATTCCGGTGCAGAATGTTTCGATCGTCTCGCTCGACGTCAATCTGGCGAAGCCGGCGACCAAGGACGAGATCAACGCCGCCATGCAGGATGCCGCCAAGGGGGCGCTGCGCGGTGTGCTGGACTACAACACGCTGCCTTTGGTCGGCATCGATTTCAACCATACCGCCGCGTCCTGCACCTTCGACGCCACCCAGACCGCCGTCGTGGACGGGGCGATGGCCCGTGTCATGGGCTGGTACGACAACGAATGGGGCTTCTCCTGCCGGATGCTCGATGTCGCCGCGCTCATGGGCACCATCGCGGCCTGAATTATCGGAGTTCCCATCATGACCTTTCGGTGCCTCGATGGCGTGGACGTCGCCGGCAAACGCGTGCTGCTGCGTGCCGATCTGAACGTTCCCGTGCGCGACGGCAAGATCTCCGATCTTACCCGGATCGAGCGACTGTCGCCCACCATCGCCGAGCTGGCAGGCAAAGGCGCGAAAGTCGTGGTTTGCAGCCATTTCGATCGGCCTAGGGGCAAACGGGTGCCGGAAATGTCCCTCGCCCCCATGGCCGTCGCGCTTGCCCAGGTGCTCGGCCGCCCCGTTGCCTTCGCCGACGACTGCATCGGGCCGGTCGCACGGCAGGCCGTCGATGCCCTGGCGAACGGCGACGTGCTGGTGCTGGAAAACACCCGCTATCACGCGGCCGAGGAAAACAACGACCCCGCCTTCGCCAAGGAATTGGCCGCGCTGGCCGATATCTTCGTGAACGACGCCTTCTCCGCCGCGCATCGCGCCCATGCCAGCACCGAGGGCGTGGCGCATTGCCTGCCGTCCTATGCCGGCCGGCTGATGCAGGCGGAGTTGGAGGCCCTTGACCTCGCGCTGGGCAATCCCGCCCGGCCGGTGGCGGCGATCGTGGGCGGCGCCAAGGTGTCGACCAAGCTGGAATTGCTGGGGAATTTGGTGGGTCGGGTGGATGTGCTGGCAATCGGCGGCGCCATGGCCAACACCTTCCTGGCGGCGCAGGGGCTGAACGTCGGAAAATCCTTGCAGGAAGCCGACATGCACGCCACTGCCCGCGCCATCCTGGCCAAAGCCCAGGCCGCACAGTGCGAGATCGTGCTGCCGATCGATGCCGTGGTCGCCACCGTATTCGCGCCCAACCCGCCGACCCAGACCGTGGCGATCGCCGCCGTGCCGGCCGACAGCATGATCCTGGACGTCGGCCCCGCTTCGGTCGCCGCGCTGTTGGCACGCCTGCCGTCCATTCGCACTCTGGTGTGGAACGGCCCCCTGGGCGCCTTCGAAACTCCGCCGTTCGACGCCGCGACCATGGCGCTGGCCAAGGCCGTGGCCGCCGCAACCGAGTCCGGTGCGCTGCGCAGCGTGGCCGGAGGCGGCGACACGGTATCCGCCCTGCGCATGGCCGGCACCATCGACAAACTGACCTACGTCTCCAGCGCCGGCGGCGCCTTCCTGGAATGGTTGGAGGGCAAAACCCTACCCGGCGTCGCCGCCCTCGACGGTTGACGCTGCGGGTTTACCTCGCCGGGTCGGATGTGTTTTTGCCGGGTGGCGATTTGCCGTCGCACCATTCATGATAACGGGCAACGAGGGTTTGCCTATTCCATCGAGGCCCTGTCCGAGGATTGATGCGGTCGCGGTCACGCTGCGCGATACTTGAACATTTCCCCTTGCGACGCCGGGCGATGTTCGGCTGCCGGCAGCATTGCAGCGATGGCTTCCGCCGGTACATTTGCCAGTTCACGAGGTTCCATCTTGTAAAGGCCGCCGCCATAGACGCGTCCTTCGCCGAGCAGCGTTGCGGCGTCGATCCCGTTCAGGAATTCCCAAATCTGTCGGCCGAGATCGGAATCGCTGGCAAGCGCTTTGGCAAGCGGGCGTTTGGGATATAGCAATAGATAAACGTTTGCTGCAGTGGCCTGCGAACGGTTCAGGATGAATCGGAAAGGCTTGTCTCGCTTTGCCATGTTCCGTCCCATGTATGTGCAGATGAACGGGGCCGGAGGCCGGTTCTCTTGCGCATACCAGGGGGAGCGGCGGCTACATAGGTAGGTTTCCGCTACCTTGGGCTTGCCGGTCTGTAGATAGGCCCAGAGCGCCGGAAAACGCTCTTTCACTTCCGACTCGGGCAATCGGCAATCCAGCAAGAACAGTTGCCGCGCCAGTTGCGGTGTGCCGTCGCGTGCAGCTTCGACGATATCGCTTTCGAGATGACGCGGTCCGGGCAAAATCGGCTTGAAGAATTCCGCCGGTAGATCGCGCGCGACGATTTCATCGCGCGTCATGATGAAAAAGCCGTTGTCGCCGGTCGCGAGGCCGCGCTTGATATCGAAAAAATCGGCGAGCCGTCGGCCGTCGGCGACCGCACGCACTCCGTCCGCTGCAAGGCTTGTCCATTTTGCTGCTCTTTGCAGATCGGCGAGAGGCAGCAGACGCGATACTTTCGGTGTGGCGAGCGTGCCGCCGAAGGAAAATTCAACCCGATGCCCTGTCGCCGGTTTCCGTTTGCGGAACCAGACGACGGCTGACGACACGAGCGCATCCCCGAACTGCAACTCGTTTGGGTCGAAGCGATGGATACGGATTAGCTCAACCTGGCTCAGCAGATATCGCTTCACCGGCAGGCCGTAATTTACATCCATGAATTCGCTTGGAATGAGCCAGCCCGCTATGCCGTCAGGTTCCATCCAGGCATGCGCGAGGCCGAGGAAGTAGCAGTAGAGGCCAGCCAGCCCGGCCATTTGAATCCCAGAAGCGGCAGCCGTGGCAGCGAGCAAACGCGACTTTGCAGCCTTGTCCATGTGATGGTGCCGCACGTAAGGCGGGTTACAGATCACGAGGTTATAACCGCTGCCCTGCTCGGGCGGCATGGCCGTCGTGAAATCCTCAAGCGCGATTTTGAGCGGCCAATTGTCCCACAACGCGCCCGCCGGGTCGCCATAGTGAGGATCGATCTCGAAACCGCGCGCGACTTCGATCCTTTCGTTGGCGAATTCCCGCAGTAGTGCCGCGTAGAAGGAGCCTGTTCCAATGGCTGGATCGAGGAAGCGTAAGGCTGCATCATCCGGAAGCAAACGCCGCGCATAAGCCAGCACGTCCGATGCGAGGCCGGTCGGCGTTGCGAATTGTCCGAGCCGATTGCGTTCTGCCTGGGTTTTGGCTGCATCGAGAGAGGCTTGCAGGGCGAGGCGGCGATCTTCGATGGGTGTCATCGCATCCATAGGTTTAGATTCCGCATTCGGCGAGATCATCGATACGATGTTCCCAAACCCAATCGATGCCCTCGGCGGCTTCATATCCGAGATAGCCACCATCGAAGTATCCGCATAGGAAAAGCAAGAACCGCACACCATTGCCGTAGGTGTGGCGGAGTTGGTTGACTTTCTGCGCTTCTTCCTTCCGGCGTTTGTTGGTATTTGTGAAATCGCCTGCGGATTTCGCCTCGATCATAAGCGGAAGTTCCCCGGCTTTTGCCAAAAGCGGCATCACGGCCGTGTCGATCGGGATATTGACGGTTGACGTACTGCCTTCGATCCTCACCGGCACATTGAGCCGAAAGCTGTAAGTGCCCGGTGGCATCGAATCGTAACGCATGCCTTCCGGAAGCTTCGTATACCCGCGTGCCTCGAGCCACATACCGATACTGGCGAGTTGGCGTTTTTCTTGAGCATTGCGAATGATCGGATTGGCTTCCGCATTGGTCAGACGATCCGCGACGATAGTGGCAGCGCGATGCGCCTCTGTTTTCGACGCTGTGCGTTTAGCGACCAACCAGACAAAGATATCGGGATCGGCCATGCGTTCGATGAGAGCACCGATCTTTTCGAGCTCCGCATTCAATTGTGCAGTGGGCATATGCGGCGGAAGCCGGCCTTTTTCCATGCTGGCGACGAGGTTTTTCGGCACACCCGCTAGGCCGACCAAACGATCGACAGCGATAGGTGGGCAGGTGGACATGCGCAACGTTGCCAGCACGCCAGGGTATTGCCGCAGGAGAGCCGGCGTCACATCGGTTAGATTGCGTGTGCGACGAAGCGTTTTTGCGACATCTTCGGTGACTCCGATCCGCGTTTCGCGAAATGCCGTCGGCGCGAATTTCATGAACCAATCGTTATACATATCGACAGACAGAGCGATGTCGGCTTTCCAGCGATGCGGTTTGTCGAGGTTAATCGACACGATTGTTCTCGCGATACAATTGCCACATCTCGATGAACAACCCGTTTTAGAGAATTCGACGACGCATGGGATCCTTCGGCGTTCTCGCTGCTGGGGCACCCTACTGAATTCAGTGGTCTTAATCATATCTTACCGAGGAGTTGTCCATTCGGAAAGCACGAGATTCCGCAAAATTGCAGCAGCCGCGTCGGGCGCGGGCGATGCCCTACCGGATGCGCCGATCCCATAGCCCGTATCCCGCCATACCGGTGGCCATGGCGACGACGAACAGGACGGTCATGGGATCGCCGGCGGTTAGGGATGCCAAGGCCGGCCCCGGGCAGTAACCGACCAACCCCCAGCCGACGCCGAACAGCGCCGCGCCCAGCAGCAACCGCCGATCGATCTGGCCCGAAGCCGCCGGCCGGCCCCGCTGCCCGAACGCATACGCCAGCGCCGCCACCGGTATCGCCCCCGCCATCACGAACATCGTGCTCGGGTCCCAATCCCCGGCAATGTCCAGGAACCCCAGGACCTTGGCCGGATCGACCATACCCGACACCGCCAGCCCGAGGCCGAACAACAATCCTCCGACCGTCGCGACAAGCAGGCTGCGCGCTGCGTTGTTACTCATGCGTGGGTTCCATTCCATAAACCGCGCTGCCTCCGCACCGACGGCAGCATTCAGCCGTGCCCGACATGGCGGACGACATAAACAATTGCCATCGCGCCCCCCATGAACACCGCTGTCGCGGCGATCGAACGCTGCGACAGGCGGGCTATGCCGCACACGCCGTGCCCGCTGGTGCAGCCGCCGCCAAGCCTTGTGCCGATGCCGACCAGCAGACCGGCCACCGCGACAACGAAGGGGGAAGCCTCGATCGACGGCGCGGCGACCGTTCCGCCGGCCCAGCGATAGAGCAACGGGGCGGCGATCGCTCCGGCCAGAAACGCGATCCGCCACGCCCGCTCCGGACCCAGCACCCCGGCGACAATGCCGCTGAAGCCGGCGATGCGGCCGAGGCCGATCCACAGCAACGCCGCCGACAGGCCGATCGAGAGACCGCCGAGCAGGGCGGGTATGGGGGTGAAATGGGTCATGGGGCGCAGAAGAGTTTGT
>JANXMB010000131.1 GCA_025354865.1 Acetobacteraceae bacterium
TGCCGGTTCCGACACCGATCCGCTGTTCGGGGAGAAGGCGTTGGTCGGACTTGCGCGCGATCGCCGGGAAACCATCGCGACCGATCCCGGCACCTACCAAGGCGCCGCCCTTCTGCTCGCATGGGACGGCACGCTCGGTCGCATCGCGAAACGACCGCCGCTATCGGGGGAACTCTATCTGTTCGACAGCCACCCCCGTCGTGGCATCCCCGCAGGTTGGCCCGTGCAGCGACCGGGAATTGGCTGGCAGGAACTGGCGCGACGCGACAAACCGAGCAGACCGCTGGCCAAGGTGGCACGCCTGCTTGGTGTGCCCGGCTACTTGCCGGGTGGCATCGCGGACAAGCTGGATCCGCCGCCAATTTTCGTCGCACTCTACCGGGTTCGGTAACGCGGACTCGAAACGCCGGGCAATCCGCCTTACATGCCGTGCATGGACATTTTCAGCATCCCCGGCTCCCGTATCGTGGAGGTCTCGCGCCTCGCATTTGCCACGCCCGATGTGGATTTTCTGTGTTTCGGGGAATCGGATCGACCGAGCCCGCTGGTGGCGCGCGATGCGCTGGTGCGGGCGGTGGACGGGGGAGAGACACGCTACCCCGACGTGCGCGGCCTGCCGGACCTGCGGACCACGATCGCCGATTACCTGACCGGCCTGCATGCCAAACCGGTGCCGGAGTCCCGCATCCAGGTGGCAGCGTCCGGCATGGCGGCGATTACCATCGCGCTGAACGCCATTGTTTCCCCGGGCCAACGAGTGGTCATCCATAGCCCGCTATGGCCGAATATCGGCAATGCGGCGCGTCTGCGCGGTGCCGTGGTGGAGGAGATCGAACTAACCCCGACGGGCGATGGCGCCTTCCGCCTCGATCTCGACCGTCTCGACACCATGCTCATCGGTGCTCGGGTATTCGTGCTCAATTCCCCGAATAACCCGACCGGTTGGACCGCCACGACCGAGGAACTGCAAGCCATTCTGGACATTGCCCGCAGGCGCAACGTTTGGCTGCTATCCGATGAGGTCTATTCGCGGCTGATTTACGACGAACGCCCCGCCGCGCCGTCGCTGCTGGACGTGGCGGAGCCGGACGACAAGGTCATGGTCTGCAACAGCTTTTCGAAAGCATGGATCATGACGGGCTGGCGCCTGGGTTGGCTGGTCGTGCCGGAGGGGTTGCGCGACCGCCTGTCCGACATCGTCGAAGCCATCCACTCCGGTGTCGCTCCCTTCGTCCAGCGCGCGGGCATTGCCGCCATCCGCGATACCGGCACGGTCGAAACGATCCGCGCGCATTGCGCCGTCGGCCGGCAATTGGCTTCCGATGCATTGAGCGGGCTGAACGGCGTGCGTTACACCCCACCGCCGGGCGCATTTTACGCCTTTATCGGAATCGATGGGCTGACCGATAGCCTGACCTTGGCGTTGAATTTGGTGAAGCGGCACGGGGTGGCGCTGGCGCCCGGCGTCGCGTTCGGCCAAGCGGGGGAGGGCAGTTTGCGCCTGTGCTTTGCCCAATCCCCCGACCGCATGGCGCGCGCCATGACCCGTCTGCAGGCCGGTTTGCGCGCCGAATTGGGGGGGTAATGCGGGTTGGGTGCGATCAGATGCGGGTGCAGACGATCGCCCAGATCAGAAACCCGGCCGCGATGACGCCGTAGACGATGGTCGTGGTGAACGACATCGCGTCCACCACGCGCAATAATAGATAGGACCCGAGGCAAACGATCGCCGCGACTGCCGAGATGAAATTGTGGCTCCGAGGCGAATACGCCCGCTCTCGCCCATAGAAAATACCGACGAATATCAGGATCGCCAGCAGCAGCGGCAGGACGATGATGGTCGAGGATTGAGACATGCGGCAGCCAGGCCCTTCGGTTCATCCCGCCTGTAGCACGACGCCGCGATCGACGAACCCGGCGATTTCTGCGTCGCTGTATCCGTGCTCCCGCAGGATCGCGGCGCTGTGTTCGCCTTTCGACGGCGCGACCGACCGCGCCGCGCCGTCCGGGAACGGCGGCAATCCGATGAGGTTGGGCAGGGGGATCGGCTGACCGACATGCGGGTGGTTGGTCCAGGCGACGGCGCCGCTTTCGGTTACATGCGGCTGTTGCAGGAATTCGGTGTAGCTGTTCAGTGCCTCGTGCATGACGCGCTGTGCGGTCATCCGAACGGACCAGTGGGCGGTGGGCTGGGATTTGAGCAGGGGGCGGAGGATGGCGTTCAGGTCGGTCGTGTGGGGCTCGCGATCGATGCTGGATTTGTAGCGCGGGTCCTCGCCCAGATCGGTGCGGTCGATGGCTTTGCAGAAGGCGGTCCACTCGAACGGGCGCACGACGGTGATCGACACCCAGCCGTCGGCGGTTTCGTAGATGCCGGTAGGGGCAACCAGCGCGCGGGGCGCCCCGCCGTCGAGGTAGGATGCCATCATGCGCACGACCTGCAACGAAGCGCCGCCTTGCATCAGGCTGGCTTCGATATGCCGGCCGACGGTTTCGTTGCGCCGCGCAAACAGGGCTGTGGATACGGCGGTAAAGGCGTAGATCGCCGTGCTCATGTCGATCGAAATGATGGGGATGCGGTGCGGAATGCCGTCGTCGCCGCGATTTTCCGCCATCAGGCCGGTATAGGCTTGCAGCACGGGGTCCATCGCCGGGCGTTCCGATAGCGGGCCGGTCAGGCCGAAACCGGATATCGAGACATAGAGAATGCGCGGCTCCCGCGCCGCGACGGCGGCATACCCGAACCCGAGGCGATCGATCACCCCAGGGCGGAAACCTTGCAGGAATACGTCCGCCCCTTCGATCGTTTTCCAGAGCAGGGCTTTGCCTTCGTCGGATTTCAAATCCAGCGCGATCGAGCGTTTGCCGAGGTTGGCCGGGATCGAATAGGCGGTGTGATCGCCGTAGATCGTGCCCAGGGCGCGCGACCAATCGCCGGTGTCGGTCGGTTCCACCTTCAACACGTTGGCGCCGTACTGGGCCAGCATCATCGCGCAATACGGCCCGGCCACCCCTTGGCTGAGATCGACGACTTTCAGGCCCTTGAAGGGTTCGGCGTAGCTCATGGTTTCGCTTCCTGGACTGGTTGACGCATTATAGCCCTGGATCGTCCCGAAAGGGCGAGACCCAACCCAACCAGGAGCAGAAAACCCATGATCCACGTCCTTGCGGTCATCACGACCAAGCCCGGCCTGCGTGCCGAGGTGCTGGCACTTTTCCATGCCAATATGCCGGCCGTTCATGCCGAAGCCGGTTGCATCGAATACGGCCCGGTCGTCGACGCGCCGAACAGCCCGGCCAAATACGGCGACGACACGTTCGTCGTGGTCGAGAAGTGGGAGAGTGCCGACCACCTGAAGGCGCATGCCGCGTCGCCGCATATGGCCGCTTATGGCGCGAAGACGAAGGAAATGCTGGCCTCGCGCGAGATCCACATCATGGTCGGCGGCTGATTTTGCCACTCCCATCGTTCCCCTGGTAAGCTGGGGGAACGATGGTCCGAACCAAGATCGTTCCGGGCCTGTCGAGGATGCAGACGTCGGACGCGTTCGCACCGTTCGCCTATCGCAGTATTTCCGCGACGAACGATGGACGAACGACAATCGCCGAGGGAAGGTATTTCGGGATCGGCTCCCGAGGGAGGATAAAACAATGCCCAAAGCGGCAAAGCTGGCACTTCTGTCCGGGTTCCTCGGCTGGATGTTCGACTCGATGGACCTCAATCTGTTTACCTTGGTGTTGGTCCCGACCATCAAAGAATTGACCGGGGCTGCGACCCCCGCCGCCATTGCGGCCAACGGCGGTGCGGTCGTCGGTCTGAAGATTTTCGGCTGGGGCTTGGGCGGGGTGCTGTTCGGTGTCGCCGCCGACCGTATCGGCCGATCGCGCACCCTGGTCATCACCATCCTAATTTATTCCATATTCACCGCCTTGAGCGGGTTTGCGCAGAATTTCTGGCAATTGGCAGTGCTGCAATGCCTCGCCGGCATCGGGATCGGTGGAGAATGGGCGGCGGGCGCGGCGTTGATTGCCGAAACCTGGCCGGAACGAACCCGCGTGCGGGCGATGCAGGTCATGCAGATGGCCTATGCGTTCGGATTTTTCCTGGCGGCCGGGGTGAACATCCTGCTGGGTCCGATCGGCTGGCGCTATGTCTTGATGGCCGGGATCGTGCCGGCGGTGGGGACATTGTTCATCCGCGCCTTCGTGCCGGAGCCCGAACGTTGGCGCACCGCCCCTCGGCCGGCATCGGCGGTTGCGACTTTCGCCGCCATTTTCGCCCCCGATATGCGCCGCAATACCTTGGTCGGGGTCACGATCGCCCTGGCAATGATGGTCGGCAGTTGGGCCGCCCTGACGCTGTTGCCCGGCTGGATCAGCCAGTTGTTGGGGCCGGCCAATGCGTCTCAGGCGGCCTGGGCCATCGGTTGGTCGTTCATGCTGCTGAATTTCGGTGCCGTGGCCGGCTACACGACGTTGATTTTCGTCGCCGATATTCTGGGGCGGCGCTGGTGCTATTTCGTGTTTTGCGTCGGCTCGCTGGCGTCCATCCTCTACACGTTCCAGCCGGGCACCACATTGGCGCAATTGCAAACGATGCTGCCGGTATTGGGGTATTTCATCGTCGGTGGCTTCGGCACATTCGCCGCCTATCTGCCGGAACTGTTTCCCACCCGCATCCGAGCGACGGGGCAGGGGTTTTGCTACAACATGTCGCGCCTGCTGACCGCGCCGGGTCCTTTGATCGCGGGCACTTTGGTCGGGACGTTCGGTTCCATTCCGCAGGCCGCGTCGGCGGTGGCGCTGTTTCTGGTGGTAGGCATGGTGGCGATCTGGTTCGGACCGGAAACCGCCGGACAACCGTTGCGCGACTGATCGTTAAGGAGGGCTCGGCCCATGAAAGAACGCATTGTCGATGTCCCCACCGCCGATGGCAGGATGGAGACGTTTCTGACTCACCCGGAACAAGATGGCCCGTTCGCGGCGGTGGTCGTCTATATGGATGTGTGGGGCATCCGGGAGGAGTTGTACGACATCGCCCGCCGCATCGCGACCGTCGGCTACTGCGTGGCGGTGCCGGATCTCTATTACCGCCAGGGGCGGGTGCGGAATGCGTATCGGGATGCGAACGGTCGGATGATCTCGTTGCATGCCTTGCCGGCGGCGGAACAGGCGCAGGTGACGGCCCCGCTGGCCAATCTGACCGACACAATGGTCGTCGCGGATACCGGTTCGCTCATCCGTTTCCTGGACACCAACGCGCCCGTCCGGCCCGGCCCCATGGGCTCGGTTGGCTATTGCATGGGCGGTCGGCATGTCGTGAGCGTCGCGGCGGCCTATCCGGATCGATTTCGGGCCTCGGCCGGGTTGCATCCCACCAGCCTGATTTCCGATCGTCCGGACTCCCCGCACCCGCATCTGGGCAAGCTGCGGGGTGAGCTGTACTGCGGCTTCGCGGAGACCGACCCCTATGCGCCGCTGTCGATGATACACGAACTCGATGGCATGCTGGCGGGCTTGCCGGTCGCTTACCAGCGGGAAATCCATGCCGGCGCGGTCCACGGCTACGCGCTGCCGGACCGCGACATTCACCATAAGGCCGGCGCCAATCGCGATTGGGAGCTTATTTTTGCGATGTACCGCCGGCAGTTGGGGGCGGGCTAAGCCGCCGACCGGCCGGATTCCGGCTGCGGCGGTTGTTGCATCCCGCTGACGGCACCGCTATAGACCGCCCCCTCAGTCAGCGAGACCGGGCCTGGATGGGCATGCCCGGCCGCGACTGCGTGCTTGCAGGGAAGGTCCCTGCGCATGGCACGCCCCTTAGAAGGAGATCGAAATGCCCAAAATGAAGACCAAGTCGTCGGTCAAAAAGCGGTTCAAGATCACCGCGACCGGCAAAGTGATGGCTGGCCCTGGCAAGAAGCGCCACTGCCTGTCCGCCCGTTCCCAGAAGGCCAAGCGGTCCAACCGCGG
>JANXMB010000030.1 GCA_025354865.1 Acetobacteraceae bacterium
ACTGCATGCGGCTGATCGGGTTGGCCGAGCGGGCGCTGGAACGCATGTGCCGCCGCGCGCAAACCCGCATCGCCTTCGGCCGCCCGGTGGCCGAGCAGACCGTCACCCAGGAACGCATCGCCGAAGCGCGCATCATGATCGAGCAGGCGCGGCTGTTGACTCTGATGGCCGCCGATAAAATGGACAAGCTGGGCAACAAGGCGGCGCGCGCCGAGATCGCCATGATCAAGGTCGCCGCCCCCAACATGGCCTGCCAGGTGATCGACTGGGCCATCCAGGCATTCGGCGGCGCCGGCGTCACCGACGATTACGGCCTCGCCTACGCCTACGCCACCGCGCGCATGTTGCGGCTGGCCGACGGGCCGGACGAAGTGCACCGCAACGCCATCGCCAAGCTGGAACTGCGGCGCTACCAGGGGCCGGAGAGCCTGACCGGCGGCTCCGCGTCCGTGCTGCCCGCCGATGGGATAGCGGCGATGCGGACGCGGCCGGTGTGGATTGCCTAACGCCCGCCTGACACCGTGAGGATCGAACCCGCCACGTAACTGGCGGCGGGCGAGATCAGCCACGCCACCGCCTCGGCGACTTCCTCGGCCTGCCCGGCGCGGCGGATCGGCATGCTGGGCACCAGGCGGGCCAGCCGGTCGGGCGGGTTCATCTCGGTTTCGATCAGGCCGGGGGCGACGGCGTTGACCCGGATGCCCTCGGCGGCGACTTCGCGCGCCAGCCCGACGGTGAAGCTCTCGATGGCGCCCTTGCTCGCGGCGTAGTGCACCAACTCGCCAGGGCCGCCGAGCCTTGCGGCGGCGGAGGACAGGTTGACGATGGCCCCGCCGGTGCCGCCGCGCGCAGTGGACAGGCGGCGTACTGCCTCGCGGGCGCAGAACAGGGTGCCCATCACATTGACCGCGAAGGTGCGCTGCAACGCCGGTGTGGCCAGATCGGCAAAGCGGGTGCTGGCGCCGACGATGCCGGCCGAATTGACCAGCCCGGCAAGCGGGCCGAGCGCCTCGGCGGCGTCGAACAGCCGCAGCACCTCGGCTTCGTCGGCGACGTCACCGGCAAACGCGGCGGCGCGGCCACCGGCTTGGACGATGCTGTCCACCACCTCGGCGGCGGCGGCGGCGTTGCTGGCGTAGTTGACCGCGACGGCGTAGCCGAGGGTGGCCAGTTTGCGGCTGATCGCCGCCCCCAGACCGCGGCTGCCGCCGGTGACGATGATGGTTCCAAGCACAGTCATGGCCGCAGCCTCCTGATGTGGCGGCGATCCTTACGCCAAAGCAGGCCGCGCGCCAGGGGCGCTATTCGGTCAGCCAATCGCGCAATCGGGCGCGGCGGGCTGCTGTCAGGCCCAGGCCACGCTCCAGATAGCCGTCGATGGAACCGTATTCAGCGTCGATGGTGGCCAGTGCGGTTTGCAGATATTTCGGCTGGGCGGCGGTTAGCATGTCGATCACGGTGCGGTCGCTGTTGCGCGACAGCAGGAACGACAGGTCACGGCGGTATTGATTGGTCAGCGCGTAGTCGGCCAGCAGCGTGTCGCGGCTGACGCCGAGCGCTGACAGGATCATCGCGGCGCCGAAGCCGGTGCGGTCCTTGCCGCTGGTGCAATGGATCAGCAGCGGCAGGCCCGCGGCGTCGTCCAGACGATGGAACATTTGGGCGTATTCGCGCCGGTGCGCCGTGGGCAGGTGGCGATAGTGCCGCAGCGTCTCGCGCTCGATTCCGGCAGCGTCGATCTGGCCCCGGAACACCTGGCGCAGCATCTCTAGCCCGCCTTCCGGCATGAACCCGAGTTCGACCGTGCGCACCGAACTGCCGGGCGGCAAGCGGTTGGGTTTGCGCTGACGCTCCAACGCGTGGCGGAAGTCGATCAACGTATACAGCCCAAGACTTTCGAACACCGCATGGTCGGCGTCCGTCAGATCGGCCAGCGAGTCCGAGCGGAACAGCAACCGCCAGCGCGTAACACCGCCTCCCCCGGCGTCGTAGCCGCCGAGGTCACGAAAATTGACCGCGCCCTGCAATGCAAGGCGGCGCGCCGGCGAAGTCTGGCTCATCCGCGCATCAGCAAGCGCCGCCGGTTAGCGCTCCGCCGTGCGCGGGTAAGCGCGTTCCAGCTCGACGTGAATTTCCTCCAGCGCCGCGTCATCCAACGGGCACAGCGCCTGCAAGGCGTTGCGCAGGCTGGGGTAACGGCCCGCCTCGGCACGCTCCGCATTCGGCGGCTCGTGTTCGAGCACCACGTTGCCCACGTCACGGCGCAGGAAGAACACCGGATGGTCCATGCCGGGCGGCGCCACGGCGACAATCTCGGGGTTTTGCTCCTTGTCGACCATGACTTTCCAACCGCCCCAGCCCGGCGCGCTTTCGCCCCAGGCGACGGCAAATGCGATGTCGGACGGATGGAACACGGACGACACCAACGAAACTTTTCCGAAAGCCGGCATAACGATTTGGCTCCAAACGGCTTACCTGATGATGCAGGTTACACCCGTTCGCGTGAACGGTGCGTAAAATTTCGTCGCCCTCGACATAACACAGGCGGCGCGCCATCTGATCGCGGCAGGAGAATCGCATGTCCCAAGTGCTCGACCGTGCCGTGACCCCGCCCCACCTGTTCATGCCGAACCGGCAGGCGGCCAAACCCGCCACCAACCGGCTGACCGTGGTCTCGGACTTCGAACCGGCGGGCGACCAGCCGGCGGCAATTCGCGAACTGGTGGCCGGCATCAAGGCCGGCGAGCACGATCAGGTGCTGCTCGGCGTGACCGGCTCGGGCAAGACCTTCACCATGGCCAAGGTAATCGAGGAAATGCAGCGCCCAGCGCTGATCCTGGCGCCGAACAAAACCCTGGCCGCCCAGCTCTACGGCGAGATGAAGGCGTTCTTCCCGAACAATGCGGTGGAATACTTCGTCAGTTACTACGACTACTACCAGCCGGAAGCCTACGTGCCGCGCACCGACACGTACATCGAAAAAGACAGCCAGATCAACGAGCAGATCGACCGGATGCGCCACGCCGCCACCCAGTCCCTGCTGGAGCGCAACGATGTCGTCATCGTCGCCTCGGTGTCGTGCATCTACGGCATCGGCTCGGTGGAAACCTACGGCCGCATGGTGGTGAAGCTGGAAACTGGCGGGCGGATCGACCGCGACCGCCTCGCCAAGGCGCTGGTGGAACTGCAATACCGCCGCAACGACGCTGCCTTCCAGCGCGGCACCTTCCGGCTGCGCGGCGAGAATGTCGATATCTACCCGGCGCACTATGAAGACCGGGCGTGGCGCGTGACGCTGTTCGGCGACGAAATCGAATCGCTGACCGAATTCGACCCACTCACCGGCGAGGCAACGGCGAAACTGGACAACATTGCCGTCTACGCCAACAGCCACTACGTCACCCCGCGCCCGGCGCTGACCCAGGCGATCAAGGACATCAAAATCGAACTGCGCGACCGGCTCGCCGCACTGACCGCGCAGGGCAAGCTGCTGGAAGTGGAGCGGCTGCAACAGAAAACCACCTTCGACATCGAGATGATGGAGACCACCGGCTCCTGCAAATCCATCGAGAACTATTCGCGCTATCTGTCCGGCCGCAACCCTGGCGAGCCGCCGCCGACACTGTTCGAGTATCTGCCGGAAAACGCGCTGCTGATCGTCGATGAAAGCCACGTCACCGTGCCGCAGATCGGCGGCATGGAGCGTGGCGACCATGCGCGCAAATCCATCCTGGCCGAATTCGGCT
Source organism: Acetobacteraceae bacterium (assembly GCA_025354865.1). Taxonomy (GTDB): domain Bacteria; phylum Pseudomonadota; class Alphaproteobacteria; order Acetobacterales; family Acetobacteraceae; genus Rhodopila. Next base: position 3,747 of record JANXMB010000030.1, read on the forward strand.
TCCGCCTGCCGTCGTGCCTGGACAACCGGCCGCTGAAATTCGAGGAGTGGGAACGCTTCCGCCCGCAAACCGTGTTCGTCAGCGCCACGCCCGGCCCGTGGGAAATGGAGCGCACCGGCGGCGCCTTCGCCGAACAGGTCATCCGCCCGACCGGGCTGATCGACCCGGTGACCGAAATTCGCCCGGTGGAGCGGCAGGTCGATGACCTGCTGGCCGAATGCCACCTGGTCGCCGAACGCGGCGGGCGCGTGCTGGTCACCGTGCTGACCAAGCGCATGGCCGAAGACCTGACCGAGTATCTCGGCGAGCACGGCGTAAAAGTGCGCTATCTGCACTCCGACGTGGATACGTTGGAACGCATCGAAATCATCCGCGACCTGCGCCTCGGCGTGTTCGACGTGCTGATCGGCATCAACCTGTTGCGCGAGGGGCTGGATATTCCCGAATGCGCGCTGGTGGCGATCCTGGATGCCGACAAGGAAGGCTTTTTGCGCAGCCAAACCTCGCTGGTGCAAACCATCGGCCGCGCGGCGCGCAACATCGACGGCCGGGTGATCCTGTATGCCGACACCATGACCCGCAGCCTGCGCTACGCCATCGAGGAAACCGAACGCCGCCGCAACAAGCAGCGCGCCTGGAACGAAGCCAACGGCATCACCCCGCAAGGCATCCGCAAGCAAATCGGCCGCGTGCTGGAAAGCGTGTTCGAGCAGGACTACGTCACCGTCGCCCCAATCGCCGACAGCAACGTGTCCAACTTCGTCGGCAAGGACCTGAAATCCGCCATCGCCGATCTGGAAAAGCGCATGCGCGCCGCCGCCGCCGACCTGGAATTCGAGGAAGCCGCCCGCCTGCGCGACGAAATCAAACGCCTCGAAGCCCTCGACCTCGGCCTGCCGCCGCCCCCCGCCGCCTCCGCCACGCTACGCCCACGCCGCGACAAAGCGCCGCAACCCTTGGGGCCAGGCGGGGGTGGGTATGATCCGAGCAAGACGAAGAAGGGGCGCGGGCGGGGGAGGAAGTAAGGCCAGGGCGCTGCCCTGGACCCGGCAAAGGCTGAGCCTCTGCAATCCGGAAGCGTAGTAAAAACCTGCTCTGGATGCTTAATAGGTGCGTTGCGTTGCAACACTAGACTTAATACGAGTGACATGAATCAAAAATAATTATATTCTTATAAAAAAATTTGTCGTTGCTTTGCAAAATGTCAATAGTGCGCGATCTGGTAATGGTGCTGCAAAAGTTTATTGGCGAAAGTCTTCCGACAACCGCACGACCAGCCAAACCCGTGGATCAACCGCATTCGGCGGAGTGCTCCTAGGCAAATATTTCGAACGGGCGCGACTTGAACACGCGCCAAATTCATGCAATGCTGCGATGATCGCCGGCGGCGCAGGAAATGCGATTTTGCAAGTCTAATACACCATATGAGGAAGCACGTGAAAGCAGGTCCTGTTGTAGTCGGCCAAATTCTACAGAATCGGTGGCGCTTCTGCGTGCCGATTTACCAGAGGCACTATGTCTGGAACGAAAAAAAGCAGTGGGAGCCGTTCTGGGCGGATATTCGAACGAAGGCAATTGAGCGGCTCGAAGGCCGCGACCGACGTTTTTCACACTTCATGGGCGCCGTAGTGTTGGAATCGCGCGGCGCTTTCTCCGCTAAGCGGGTTCCTTCTTTCCAGGTGGTGGACGGGCAGCAGCGCCTGACTACTTTTCAACTCTTCCTCGCGGCTGCGCGCGACTATGCCAAATCCGCGAAATTTGAAGCATCGGCATTGAATATTGATAGCTATATCTTCAACGATAAATTGAACTTGATGGAGGAGCCAGATGTCGAAAAATTTAAGGTCTGGCCTACACAGTATGATCGGCCTTTGTTTATCGATATTCTCACTCTCGGTCGTACCAAATTGCGTGTGAAGTATCCGGACTGGTTCTATAAGGGCCAGGATAAGCTTTATACATACAACAATATCCCGAAGCTAATGCTTGGCTATGGTTATTTTTTTGAAAAGATAAAGCATGCCGTTGAGACGAGCGATCTGGAGAGTGAATTTGCCAACGCATCGGAGGAAGTGGATAGCGGCCCTCCGAACGAGAGCAAGCTCGATGCAATCTGGCAAGCGCTCGTCGAGGAATTCAAAGTCGTCGAAATCGTGCTCGAAGACGGTGACGATGCCCAGGTGATCTTTGAGACGCTGAATGAGCGAGGGGAGCCGCTATTGGCTGCGGACCTGATCCGTAATAACATCTTTCAGCGCGCGGATGCGCGGACGAAGCCGGGTGAGCCGACGGCGGAGAAGCTGTTTGATCTGCACTGGAAGCCATTCGAAGATCATTTTTGGGAGGTGGAGGAGAAGCAAGGCAGATTCAAGAAGCCTCGCCTTGAGTTCTTCTTGGCCAATTTTATTGCCGGACAGATTGCGAGCGAGGTCAACCTCTCGAAGCTGTTCACTGAGTACAAGGCGTTCATCCATGGTCGGGCGTATCCAATGATCGTCGACGAACTGATCGAGCTCGGTCGCTTCGGTACGATCTATCGGGATCTTATCGAGAGGAATAGTGCATCGCCACTCGGTGACTTCGCCCGAAAGCTTTTGCCTTGGGATCAAACCACAGTATATCCATTGGTGCTCCGCCTGTGGAGTGCAGCAGGATTGGAAACGGCTGATAAAGCGCGGAGCCTTAGCGCCCTACTCAGCTACATTGTCCGACGGGCGGCGTGCGGGCTCAACAATGCTAATTACAACAAGCTTTTCCTCTCGATCATTGCCAAACTCGACTCAAGCGACTGGACTTGCGTAAGTGTAGAGCGGGCACTCGTGGCTTCGAAAGCGGACTCGGCGCGGTTCCCGGATGATGCTGAGTTCGAGCGCGGACTGACAACTAAGCCGCTCTATTCCGTTGTTGGACCCCGCGTGCGCTTGATCCTTGAAGCTATCGAGAAAGCTATGAGGACAAAGTTCAGCGATGCTGGCGAGGCGGCGACGGGGCTCACCGTTGAGCATATCCTGCCGCAGTCCTGGACCGAGAATTGGCGCCTGCCTGACGGGACAAAAGCTCAGCTGAAGGAGATGTGGATGACATCGGTTGAGGATGGATCACGCGCGGGGGTTATCACTCGCCGACAGCGTCTGAAGCATACGCTTGGAAACCTTACTCTCCTGACGAAGCCGTTGAACAGTACAGTGACTAATGGTCCTTTCGAACAAAAACGTCACGAAATTGATAAACACACGATGCTGCAATTGAACCGTTGCATCCTCAAGGCTTCGGTGTGGGATGAGGAAAGTATCACAGAGCGCGGTGATGATTTGGCTGCAGTCGCAAAGGGGATATGGCCATACCCTGTGCCGACATCATGAGCGGGTGCTTGATTCAATCGCTTACGATCATTGGGTTTATGCGCCACAAAAGTATAGCTTTAGTCTGGTCGATGCAGCGTTGGGTGCCGGCGGCGCTAAAATTTTTCGGGCGCGCGCACCGAAATGCCGGCTGGCGGCCTTCGGCCAACAGCGGACATTGCTGTTACTTCGCTCGATTTTTTATACCTCATGAGGTGCGCGATGATAATGGTCGGCGCGAAAGCCCTATGTCTTGAGACACTAGCGTAGCCCAAGAAGCTCGAATCCGGCGGGGACGGCGCAACCAGCGGCCGCAAACAAGGTACCGGCCGATTACCGCAGCCCTCCAAACGACGCACCAGCAAGACCTCCAGGGGTTTGGGGCCTCCCGGCCCCAACGGGTCACGGGCAGCGCCCGTGCCTTGCTGCTACTCACGCGAACCGAAACCGCTCCCACCCCCCTAATTGACGGCATGTCCCGCCGGCCCCACAGTGGCCGCGATGGTTCTCCGTGAGGGGATGAAAAGGGAACGCGGTGCGATGCCGTGGCTGCCCCCGCAACTGTAAGCGGCGAGCCGGTCGCCATGATGCCACTGGGGCGACCTGGGAAGGCGGTGGACGGCGCAGACCCGTGAGCCAGGAGACCTGCCATCGACGGCGTTTAAGCGGCCACACTGGGCGGGGTGCCCTGGTGGGTGCGTTCCAGCCGGTGGCGGGGCGTTCCGGGCAGGCAGCGACACACGGCGTCACGCGTGAGTATTCTGCATGTACACTCTGCTAACACGAACCTTCGCCAGCCGCCCGGCCGGGCTGCGCGGGCGGCTGATCGGCCTGTATCTGCTGCTGATTGCCGCCAATCTCGGCGTGTGGGCCTGGGCGCTCTACACATTCCGCAACTATCCGGTGATGCTGGGCACCGCGTTGCTGGCGTACAGCTTCGGACTGCGCCATGCGGTCGATGCCGACCATATCGCGGCCATCGATAACGTCACCCGCAAGCTGATGCAGGACGGCAAGCGGCCGATCAGCGTCGGGTTTTGGTTTTCCATCGGCCATTCCGCCGTCGTGGTGCTGGCGGCCTTGGCGATAGCGGCCACCACGACAGCGTTGCAGACACGCATCGACTCGTGGCGGGGGGTGGGCGGCATCGTCAGCACCTCGGTATCGACACTGTTCCTATTTGCTGTCGCCGCGATGAATATCATCATCCTGCACAGCGTCTGGAAAACCTTCCGCCACGTGCGGCGCGGCGGGGCGTTTCACGACGAGGATTTCGATCTGCTGCTGAACAGCCGTGGCCTTTTGGCGCGGCTGTTCCGCCCGGTGTTCCGCATGGTGACGCAGGGCTGGCACATGATGCCGCTGGGCTTTCTGTTCGGCCTCGGTTTCGATACGGCGACCGAGGTCGCGTTGCTCGGGCTTTCGGCCACCCAGGCCGGGCAAGGCATGTCGATCTGGTCGATCATGGTATTTCCCGCGCTGTTCGCGGCCGGCATGTCGTTGATCGACACCACCGACGGCGTGTTGATGCTGGGCGCGTATAACTGGGCGTTCGTGCGGCCGATGCGTAAGCTTTACTATAACCTCGTCATCACCGCCGTCTCGGTGGTCGTCGCGGTGCTGATCGGCGGGATTGAGGGGCTGGGCCTGCTGAGCCGTCAGCTTGCGCTGGACGGCTGGTTTTGGGATGGCGTCGCCACGTTGAACGAGAACTTCAACGGCCTCGGCTTTGTGATTATCGGCGTGTTCATCGTCGCCTGGATCGCCTCGCTGCTGATCTACCGTTACGCCCATCTCGACGATCTGGAAGTTACTCCGGCGGAAAACTGACCAGGCTACGGGACCAGCCCGAACACCCGAATCAGTTTGTACGCGGGTGCATAGACTCGCCCGTTGGCCTGCATCGGCGTCAGGAACGGGTTGCCCTGCCCGGCGTTGGACCAGGTGCCGATCTGCGCCTTGAAGATCGGCCGGCCGAGGCGGGAGGCGTCGTATGCCTCCAACCCGAACGGACTGGCGGCGCGGCTGATCAGCCAGACCACGCCGCTGCCCGCCGCTGCCCCGTTCGAGGATACAATCGGCAGCGCGCCGCCATAGCCGCCGAGCGGCGTGCCGGTCAGTGTGTTGGTCAGCGACGGGGCGGCGCCGGCCGCCAGGGCCCAGCCGCGCAACACGTCGTGGCCCGTTTGGGTGAACACCGTCGGCCCGGCCGGGCCGTTATAGTACGCTGGACCGCCCCACAGGCCTTGGCCGAACCCGGATTGCGCCTGTAGCGCACCGGCATCGTTGGCGGTCATGCCGCCGAGCTTGTTTTGGCTGAGCAGATACAAAACGCTCGGCTTGCCCATCGCCACGGCCAACGGCGGCGCTTCTTGCCCGGCGGCGGGCGGCAGCAACATGACGCCGCCGGAGCCGAAATCCCCGTCGTTGTCGTTGAGAGTGGCGAAATTGGCCGGGGTGAACGACGTGCTGACGCCCGCCAGCGTTGGCGGCAGCTTCAGCACGCTTTGGCCCCAGTCGTGCGCGCCCGGCGCGAAGCTGCCGTTGCCGGTCACCACGAACACGTTGCCGCTGGCGTCAATCGCGGGCGCGAAGCCGGTCATCCATATGCTGGACAGTTTGAGCGGCGCTGGCGTTTCGATGGTGTGAAACGCATGCAGCAATTGCAGGCTGGCGTTGTAGCGCAGCAGCCAGCCGCTGATCCGCCATGCCTTGTTATCGCAGTGCGAGCCGATGGCGACGTAGAGCGAGCCATTATTGTACGCGAGACCGGCCCGATTCCACTGACTTTGCGGATCGAACCGCAGCGTATTGCCGTCGCTGAGCTTGGTGGCGGGCGCAATGATCCGGGCGGGTACGGCGTCGGCGCCATCGGCTAAGTTCAGCGCGTGCAGGCGGGTGACAAAGGTGCCGGTCTGCGGCTCAGTCGCCGCGACAAGAAAAATCGTGGCGCTGCCGGGTCCGGTGCGGACAATGACCGGCGTTCCGGAAATGCCGTATTCCGGCCGCACATCGTCGCACCCCACCGTCGCGGTGCTTTGCGGCGGCCCAAGCCGCACGTGCCACAGCCGGACATAGCTGCGCGCATCGAATGCATAGACGCTGTTGTGCCCGGTCACCGCGATCAGCACGTCGTGCGTGCTGCCATCCGGCATGACGAAGCCAGACACCAGCAGCGGTTGCGCCAGCACATTGCCGTCGACCTCCAGCGTCGCCAGCAGCCCGAATTTGGCCGAGGCGACGTTAGCCGGGGTCAGATCGGTCTCGGCCGCATTCCAGCCGGTGCGGCTCTGGTCGTAATGGTAGGTGGTGACATCGATCGGCGTGCCGCCATACGGGCGTTGCAGCCGCCCAAGCGCGTCGCCGATGTATTGCGGTTCCGGCAGCGTGCTGGGCGCTGGCGCTTGCGGCGCCGGATGCCTCGGCAGCGGATCGGCTAACGCAGGGCGCGCCAGCATCATCGCGAGGCAAACACTGGCAACGATCCGCATCCGCTTCTCCCGGCCGAAGCTGCCCGGCGCGGCAGCATGAACGGCGAGGCTACACCACCGCCGGTTTGCGCCGCACCGCGTATACCACCGCCGCTGCCACTGTGATGGAAATCAGCACCAAACCCAGCGCGTTGACCTCGGGTGTAACTCCGGTGCGAATGCGCGAGGCGATGAAGATCGTCACCGTCGTGGCGCCGCCACGGGTGAACAGCGTGGTGTTGAAGTTCTCGAACGACTGGAAGAACGCCAGCACGGCGGCGGTGAGCAACGCGGTGCGCAGATACGGCAGCACGATCAGCCGCAGCGTTTGCATATGCGTCGCCCCAAGATCGAGAGCGGCTTCCTCCAGCGAGCGGTCCATGCGCTGCAACCGCGCCAGTACCATCAGCATGACGTAAGAGCAGATGAAGCTGCACTGACCGAGCGTGGACAGATGCAAACCGCCCGACACGCCCAGCCGATTCCAGAAGATCAGCGTGGAGATGCCGATGATGATGCCCGGCACCAGCAACGGGGCCACCATCAGACCGTACAGGAAGCTGCGCGTGCGGCCCCGGATGCTATCGAGCAGCAGGCCCGCCAGCGTGCCGATGGGAACGGCAATGATCACCACCGCGAGGCCAACCAGCACGGAATTCAGCACCGCGCCCCACATCCGGTCGTCGTTCCACAGATCATCGAACCACCGCCAAGTGAACGCCTTCCACGGCATCACGGTCGGGAATTTGCTGTCGTTGAAGGCGGCCGCCACCATGACGAACAGCGGCGCGAACAAGTACAGCAGGAACACCACCAGATAGCAGTTGATGATAATCCGGGTCAGACGGCTTTCCATCGTGCGGCTACTTCGCGATGTCGGCGAGGCCGACTTTGAACAGGCGCATCATGCCCATCACAAAGGCGATGCACAGGGTGAGCAGCAGAAACGCATAGGCCGAGCCTTGCTGCCAGTTCTGGCCCTCGAAGAACCACTGGTAAATGATCTCGGTGAACCAGCGCGTACCCGGCGCGCCGAGAATGGAGGGCACGATGTACGACCCGGCGGCGGCGGTGAACACCATGATGCAGCCCACCGCGATGCCCGGCTTGGCGTGCGGCAGCACCACGCGGGCGTGGATGCGCCATAACGGCGCGCCCAGGTCGCGGGCGGCTTCGATCTGGTTGCGGTCCAGCGTTTCAATGGCGTTGTAGACCGGGAACACCATGAACACCGTGTAGGCATAGACCATGCCGGCGATCACGCCGTTGCTGCCGGAAATCCAGCGGATCGGCGCGGAGATGATGCCGAGAATGCGCAGCACGCCGTTTAACGGACCGTTGTACGCGAGGATGATGAACCATGCGAACGTCCGCAAAATCTCGTTGATCCAGAACGGGATCACCAGCAGCAGCAATAAAATCGCCGCTTGCCGCGGGCTGGCCATCTTGGCGAGGAAATACGCCACCGGGTACGACACGCACAGACACAGGAACGTCGCCAGCGCG
>JANXMB010000054.1 GCA_025354865.1 Acetobacteraceae bacterium
CCCATCTGTCGCCGCACCGCCGGGTGGCGCTGATCGAAGCCGAAAGCGCCGTCGGCTATCACACCACCGGCCGCTCGGCTGCACTTTGGATACAGAATTACGGGCCGCCTGATGTGCGCGCACTCAGCCGGCTGGCTCGCAGCTTCTTCGAAAACCCGCCCCCCGGCTTCGCGGCCGTGCCGCTCATGCGGCAGCGCACCGTTCTGCTGGTCGCGAACGAGGCGCAATTGCTGCACCTGGATGCGGCAATCGAGGGCGGGATCGGCCTGCGCCGGGTCGAGGCTGAGACTGCCCGCCGCATGCTCCCAGCCATCCGCCCCGGCGCAATCGCGGCTGGCGCGGTGGAGGACGATGCGTTCGATATGGATGTCGCGGCCATCCATCAGGGATTTCTGCGCCAGCTCCGCGAAAACGGGGGGGTATTGGCACTCCGACACCGCGCCGGGGCGATCGAACGACGCGGCGGCCTGTGGCACGTGACAACCACGACGGGGGAAATCCTGCGCGCGCCGGTCGTGGTGAACGCATCCGGTGCCTGGGGCGATGAAGTCGCCGCATCGGCCGGGGTGCGCCCGCTGGGATTGGTGCCGAAGCGTCGCACCGCCGCGCTGATCGAACCGACCCCGCACAATCCCGAACATTGGCCCATGATCTGCGACATCGAAGATCGATGGTATGCTCGGCCTGAAGCCCGCACCCGCCTGATGGTCTCCCCGGCGGATGAAACCCCATCGTTCCCGCACGACGTCCAGCCGGAGGAAATCGACGTCGCGCTGGGTATCGATCGCATGCAACAGGTCCTGGACATCGACGTCCGCCGGATCGAGCACAAATGGGCCGGCCTGCGCACCTTCGCACCGGATGGCAGCCTGGTGTTCGGCTGGGACGCCCGGGCGGAGGGGTTTTTCTGGAGCGTGGGACAAGGCGGCTACGGCATCCAAACCGCCCCCGCCGCCGGGCGCCTCATCGCGGACCTAGTGCTTGGGCGCGATCCCGGGGAGGCAGCCTCGGTCGTGGCGATGGTCGATCCACGCCGGTTTTCGCAACCGGCGATTTACGGTAGTGCGGGACCTCGGTCGGCATAGACCACCACACGCGCGCCTCGGGCGAATTGCTCGTAATCCTCCGGCAGCGGATCGAGGATGATCGTCCGGACGAAGCCCAGAGCGCGCAGGATCTCGGTCAGCGCGTTGACCGACGGCACCAATGCCAGATTGGTCTGCCCGCCGACCGAGGACCGAGGACCGAGGACCGAGGACCGAGGGCCGAGGACCGAGGGCCGAGGGCCGAGGATAATCCGGGGCCAACGCAAAAACACCCCGCACATCGCGCTGGCGGCTGTAGTGCCCGGCGTCGATCCGGCCGGCCATGTCGAACGGGAAGACCGCCGTCTCGATCAACAAATGGCGCCGCGTCAGGCCGGCCGCGAGCCGCAGCAGGCGCAGCGGGTCCTCCACATGATAGAGCAGCCCGTACATCAGCACGAAGTCGGCCGTCAGATCGGGATGCGGCTCCATACGCGTCAGGTCGGTTTCGACGATGGTCGCGTTGTCCGCCGCGAAGGCATCGAAGATCGTGCGGGCCGCGGCAACGGTGTCGGGGCGGAGTTCGTAGGCATCGACACGGCCGAAATGGCGGGCCAGTTCCAGCGCGAAATAGCCGCTATGCGCCGCAAGGTCGATCGCCACGGCGCGCGAATCCGGCGCGACAAAACGGGCGAGGACATCGCGCAATTTTTCCCGTCGGGATGTGTGGATCGGTTGCACCTCGGGCGGCCAACCATCGGTTCGGGTATCGTCGGGCAGTTCGAATTCGTAGAACCACGACCGCCCTGCGACCGCCGCCTGATTGCGCGCCCGTCTTTCCGCTTGGCTCCGCAGATCGATCGCCGCCCGCGCTGCGACACGCCGGAGATAACGGGCGGCGCGGTGGTGTCCGATGTCGCCGAACCAATCCCCCAGGCGCGTATCGACCGCGTAGGCGCCGGGCCGGTCTGCCAGGAAATCGTCGATCCCGGCCATCCCATCGCCGTTCCCCCGTTCCACCACGAGGTAATCGTTCGGCTCCAACCACGAATCGAAGAAATGCAGCACCGCCAGAGTTGCGTCGGCCGGGTGGCCGGCATCGGCGACCACCAACCAGGGGCGCGGCAGGGTTTGCAGCAGTTCCGGGGGGAGCGCCGAGCCGGGATCGCGGGCACTGCCGCGATGGAAGGCGATGCCCGGGGTGTCGGATGGGGCGGGATGGGGGCTCAGGATATGGGTATTGGCCGGCAGCGGCAGGGCACGCATGGCGTCGGCGAACCATTTTGCGGCGCCATCCCGACCCGCAACGGCCTGGATCGAGCCGTTGCCGTCGGGTCCGATCGCGATAACGGTACGCGGCCGCAGTTCCCCGATCAGCATGTCGTAAAGCGCGAGGTCGAACGGTGTTTTGCCGCGGACCAGACCTTTGCCGCTAGTGGTCAGAATCTGACGAAAAGAACCGTCAGATTCTGGCCACTAGGCTTTGATTTGGTGGTCCGATCCTAACGCTTGGGACCCAAGCGTTAGGATCGGACCACTAGCGGTGGGCGAGGGGCGTTGCGAGACCATGATCGTGGCGCGCACCGCCCCTCCCGTCGTCAGGCTTTGAGGCCGAGGACCCGTGCGGCGTTTTGCCCGAGGATCGCCAGTTTCTGCGCGTCGTTCAGCGTCTTCGTGGCGAAGATATGATCCACGGGATGCATCTCCCACGGGTACGGGTAGTCGCTGCCGAGCATGAGTTGGCTGGTGCCGACTTGCGCGGCGAGGTGGCGCAGGGCTTCGGGGGTGAACACCAGGGTATCGAAATAGAGTTGGTTCAGATACTCGGTCGGCTTCTTTTTCAGCACGATTTTCGGGTCGCAGCCGGGTGGGGACACGAAGCAGGCGTGGTCGGACCGATCCGCGTAGGACGGCAGGAAGCCGCCGCCATGGGCGGACACGATCTTCAGGCCGGGGAATTTATCCAGCGTGCCCTCGAAAATCAGGTGCGACAGCGCGATGGTGGTGCCCAGCGGGTTGCTGATTGTGTTGGCCAGCCAACCATTGCCTTTCATGCGATTGTTGACTTCGGGCACGCCTTGCGGATGGATAAACAGGGTTGCGCCCAGTTCCTCCGCCTTGGCCCAGACCGGATGCAGCGCGGGATCCGAGAGTTCCCAGTCGTTCACACGATCGCCGATCGCGGCGCCGCGCAGGCCTTGCTTCTTCATCGCCATTTCCAACTGCTGCACCGCCAGTTGCGGGTCTTGCAGGGTCAGGGAGGCAAAGGCTGCGAACCGATCCGGTTTAGAAGCCACGAGTTCGGCCAGTTTCTCGTTCTGAATCTTGACGACCTGGGCGCCAAGGTCGCGTTCCTTGTTGTACCAGAAGGGGTTGATCGACAGTACTTCCATATCGATCGCCTGGGAGTCCATCGCCTTCAGGCGTTGCTCCACGGCGAGGAAGCCCTCGGCTGCGCCTTTGACGGTGGGGTTCATGATCGCCGCATCGCCGCCGACGAGGGCCGCAGCCTCATGAAACACGCAATGGGCGTGCACATCGATCGTTTTCACGGTCTTGTTGCCGACCTTGACCGGGCGGCGGGCGGGTGCGGCCGCGTGTGCGGAACCGAGCATGTTGCAACCGCAAAATGCGATTCCGGTCGCGGCGGCTGCGGTTGCGAGAAAATTTCTACGGTTGTTCACGATAATCTCCTACCCATTGTTGTTTTCGTTCGGCGTGGGGGCGGGGAGAAATTGGAGGTCCGGGCCGGAATCGAACCGGCATTCTCGGATTTGCAGTCCGGTGCATCACCACTCTGCCACCGGACCCCCAGTGTCGCGGGTCGGTATATCGGGCCGGCGCGCGACGCGGTCAAGTAGGTTGTGCCAACCGCTTTGCGCCGGGTGCCCTGTCCTTGTATAAGAAGCCACCCTTGTATAAGAAATTGGCAAAATACGAGACGAGCACGATGACCGAAGCCCACACCGCCCTCGACCGCCACGCCGACGCACGCAAGTGCATGGTGGACAGCCAGATCCGTCCGAACAAGGTAACCGATCCGCGCATTCTCGCCGCGATGCGCTTCCTGCCGCGCGAACGCTTTCTGCCGGCCGCGCTCGATGCTTTGGCTTATGCCGACGAAGACGTGCCCTTGGGCAATGGCCGCTTCATGATGGAACCGATGGTGCTCGCGCGCTTGTTGCAGATCGCCGCACCGCAGGAAGGGGAACGGGCTTTGGTGGTCGCCGCCGGCACCGGCTACGGCGCTGCCGTGCTGTCGCAATGCGGCCCGCGGGTCACTGCGGTCGAGGAAGATCCCGCGCTGCTCGCGTTGGCCCGCGACGGCTTGGGCGCCGAGGCACCGGGCGTGACCTTGATCGAAGGGAGGCTGGATGCCGGACATCCGGCCGGCGCGCCCTACGACGTGATTCTGATCGAAGGCGCGGTGCGGGAGATTCCCGTCGCCATCGCCCAGCAACTGAAGATCGATGGCGGACGCCTCGTTGCGGTGATTGCCGGGGCGGGACGCACCAATTGTGCCGTCCTGGCCGAGGCAACGCCGTCCGGCCTGCGCGCCCAGCCGGTGTTCGATTGCGGCACACCGGCGATCCCGTCGCTGCTGCCGGCGCCGGTCTTCGTGTTCTGATCTGCTGCATCGATTGATTGGCGCCGAGGCGCCGCTTGTGGCAGATGGTATTGCGCCAGGGCACCGCGCCCGCAACGCAGCCGGTTGGGAATTGGGGTTCAGGATGATTCGGCGTCACGGTTTGCTTCCTGGGATGATCGTCGCCAGCCTCGGTTTTGTTGCCAGCGGACCCTCTGCTTCGGCGGAAACCGCTACCCAGACCACGCCGACGAAAGCATCGCCGGCCGTTGCGGCGACAAAACCCGTTCGTGTCGCCCAGGCCTCCACACCGCCGCGTGCGCCGGCCGCCAAACCCCGCGCCGACGGGCCGCACACCTTGTTCGAAGCGTTGGCTGCCACCTACTCCAACCAACCGGCGCTGTTGGCGGAGCGAGCCAAACTGCGGGCGACGGACGAAAGCGTGCCGCAGGCGCTGGCCGGATGGAAGCCGACCGTCGTATTGGGCACCACGGCCGGTTATGGCGACGGCATCACCCGCTCGTTTTCATCGACGCTGATCAATCCGGTGACGCTCGGTCGCGGCGCCACCATCACGACCCAAACGGTGCGCGACTTCGCAACTGCGCAGGTCACCGTCACGCAGAGCCTGTACACCGGCGGAAAGGTGCAGGGGAACGTCAACCGGTCCAAGAATCAGGTGATGGCCGAGCGGGCGGTGCTGATCAACCAAGAGCAGACAAGCTTCCTGGCCACGGTCACGGCCTATGTTGGGGTCATCCAGGCTCGCCAGTTGCTGGAATTGCAGCGCAACAACGAACAGGTGCTGGCGAAACAGCTACAAGCCACCAACGACCGTTTCCGGGTCGGCGAAATTACCCGCACCGACGTTGCCCAGGCAGAAGCCGCCCTCGCTGGCGCCCGCGCGCAACGCGAAACCGCCGCCGGAAACCTCCTGGTCGCCCGAGGCACATTTCGCCAGATCGTCGGCATGCAACCGCCCGAGGACATGATCGAGCCGCAACCTTTGGCGCTGCCGGTGAAGACCGAAGCCGATGCGTCCGCCCTCGCGTCGAATAACAACCCCAGCGTGATTGCGGCACTATTCAACGACGCCGCAGCCAAGGATGCGGTCGATGTGGCGCTCGCCGCGCTGATGCCGCAGGTCGGTTTGCAGGGGCAGACGTTCCAGCAGGAAAACGCCGGCGCGCGCAATTCCGAAGCCAGCGGTTACGCCGTCACCGTGCAGATGCAGGTGCCGCTCTATCAGGGCGGCGCCGAATACGGGGCCGTGCGGGCCGCCCGCCAATCGCAGCAGCAAACCGCCCGCCAGATCGACGATGCCAAACGCACCGCCGTGCAAGCGGCGGTCCAGGCGCTGTCCACCTACTACGGCGCCAAAGCCGCCGCCGACAGCACCCGCACCGCAATCCGTTCGAACGAGATCGCGTTGGAAGGCGTCACGCGGGAGGCGATTGTCGGCAGCCGCACCACCCTCGATGTGTTGAACGCGCAGCAGGCGCTGCTGAATTCCCGCACCAATCTGGTGCAGAACCTGTCGCAGTTGATCACCGCGTCGTTCCAGGTCGCCCAGGCGATCGGACGGCTTACCGCCAGGGATTTGCGCCTGGCAGTGCCGCTCTACGACGAAACGGCCTATTACAACGCCGTCAAAGACCGGTGGATCGGATTGGGCGATTACGCCACCGATCAACCGGCCCGCTGAGCGGAGAGGGCATGAGCGGAACATCGCCACCAGGATCCCCACCCGGCACCGGCACCTCTGGCACACCGCCGTCCGGCGATCCGTCGATGGAAGACATTCTGGCATCCATCCGTCGGATCCTGAGCGAGGACGACGTTAAGCCGGACGATGAAGCACCGGCACCCGAAGCGCACGCCGACGACGACGACGCGCTCGTGCTGGATTCGTCGATGTTGGCACATGACACCCCGCCCGACGCCCCCGCACCGGAACCGGAACCGGAACCGGAACCGATCCGCCTGACCCAGCCGCCCCCGGAACCGCAATCGGAACCGCCCACGGCGGCGCAACCCATAGCCCCGCCGCCGCTCCAGCCCCCGTCCATGGCGACATTGGTTGCCCCGGAAGCGGCCGCCGCTGCGGCATCCAGCGTGGACGCGCTGGTCCGCACACTGACAACCGAGCGGACGACCATGGTGACAAGCCTGGGTCCGACGATCGAAGACATCGTGCGACAGGAAATCCGCCCGCTGCTGAAAGCCTGGCTCGACGAATACCTTCCGCCGTTGGTCGAACGCCTGGTGCGGACCGAAATCGAACGCGTCGTAGGCCGCGCTCGCACCTGAATTTTTGCCATCGGCGGCCTCCCGCGGTTGTTTGACCCGAGGCCGCGGGAGAGACCGAGATGCTCGACAAAACCTTCGCCGCCGCCGAAGCCGAAGCCCGCCTGTATCGAGGCTGGGAAAGCGACGGCGCCTTCGCGTGCGATCCGACCGCACAAACCGACCCCTTCACCATCATGATCCCGCCACCGAACGTGACCGGTAGCCTGCATATGGGCCATGCGCTGACGTTCACCGTGCAGGATACGCTGATCCGCTGGCGCCGCATGAGCGGGCGCGACGCACTCTGGCAGCCGGGCACCGATCACGCCGGCATTGCCACGCAAATGGTGGTGGAACGTCTGCTGGCAGCCGAGGGCATCGATCGTCGCGACCTCGGCCGCGACAAATTCCTGGAACGGGTTTGGCAATGGAAAGCCGAATCCGGCGGCACCATCACCCGCCAGCTCCGGCGGCTCGGCGCCTCCCTCGATTGGCCGCGTGAGCGGTTCACCATGGACGACGGCTTATCGACTGCGGTGCGGGAAGTGTTCGTCACGCTCTACCGTCAGGGGCTGATCTATCGCGACCGCCGGCTGGTGAACTGGGATCCGAAGCTGCAAACCGCGATTTCCGATCTCGAAGTCGAGACGCGGGAGATGAAAGGATCGCTTTGGTATCTGAATTACCCGATCGACGGCGCGCCGGGCCAGTTCATCACCGTCGCGACGACCAGACCCGAAACGATGTTGGGCGATACCGCTGTCGCCGTGAACCCGGCGCATCCGACCTTGGCCGGCTTGATCGGGAAATTCGCCATCCTGCCTTTGGTCGGCCGGCGCATCCCGATCGTCGGCGACGAGTATGCCGACCCGGAAAAAGGCACCGGCGCAGTCAAAATCACCCCCGCGCACGATTTCAACGATTTCGAGGTCGGCAAGCGCCACAGCCTTCCCATGCCGTCCGTGCTGGACAAACAGGCGCGCGTCACCCTGGCGGAAATCGAAGCCGATCTGGTGGACGCCGACTTCGTGCGCAGCTTGGAAGGCATGGATCGTTTCGTGGCCCGCAAGGCGATCGTCGCCGAACTGGAACGACTGGAACTACTGGTCAAGATCGAACCGCATACGAATCAGGTGCCGCACGGCGATCGCGGTGGCGTCCCGGTGGAACCCCTGCTGACGACGCAATGGTATTGCAACGCCGCCGAGCTGGCGAAACCGGCGATCGAAGCGGTGGAAACCGGAAAAACCGTGTTCGTGCCGAAGCAATGGGAAAACACCTTCTTCGCCTGGATGCGCGATATCCAGCCCTGGTGTATTTCCCGCCAACTCTGGTGGGGCCACCGCATCCCCGCCTGGTACGGCCCGGACGGAGAAGTTTTCGTTGCAAAAAACGCCGAGGATGCTGCGGTTTTGGCCCGAGCCCATTACGGTGACGATACGGTGGTGGTGCAGGACGAAGACGTGCTCGACACGTGGTTCAGCTCCGGCCTCTGGCCGTTTTCCACCCTCGGCTGGCCGGAGAAAACCCCCGAACTCGCCCGCTATTACCCCGGCGACGTCCTCGTCACCGGATTCGATATCATCTTCTTCTGGGTCGCTCGGATGATGATGATGGGCATCCATTTCATGGGCGATGTCCCGTTCAAAACCGTCTACATCCACGGTCTGGTGCGCGACGAAAAGGGCCAGAAAATGTCGAAATCGAAGGGGAATATCATCGACCCCCTCGAACTGATCGACAGTTTCGGCACCGACGCGCTGCGGTTTGCGATATGCAGCCTGACCGGCCCCGGCCGGGACGTGAAGCTTGGCGCCAGCCGGGTGCAGGATTATCGCAGTTTCATCACCAAGCTGTGGAATGCCGCCCGGTTCTGCGAAATCAACGGCGTGGCGATCGACAAATCGTTCGATCCGGCCGCCGCGAAACTGCCGCTGACCCGTTGGTTGCTGGACGCCGCCAACACCGCCGTGGCCGACGCGACCGCAGCGCTCGAAACCTATCGTTTCGACGAATACGCCGCTGCCGGCTATCGTTTCGTGTGGAACACGTATTGCGACTGGTTCCTGGAATTCGCCAAGCCTGCACTGGCCGAAGGCGCCGACCCCATCGCCGCCGCCGAAGTCCGAGCGACTGCGGCCCATGTGCTGGGCGTTATTCTGAGGCTGTTGCATCCCGCCATTCCCTATGTCACCGAGGAATTGTGGGATCGTTTCGGCTACGGCGCCGAATGCAGCCTGATCCGGGAAGCCTGGCCAACCGCCATGCCCGTCGCCGACGCGGCGGAAGCGCGGGCGGAATTGGATTGGGTGGTCCGCGCCATCGGTCTTGTGCGGTCGGTGCGCAACGAAATGAACGTGCCGCCCAGCGTGCCGGGGGCCGTGCTGCTGAAAGATGCCTCCACCGAAACAATGGGGCGGGTGCAACGGTGGATCGAGCCGATCCGGCGTATGGCCCGAGCATCGGAGGTGCGGGCGCTGGAGGGCGATCTGCCGAAGGGATCGGCGCAGGCGGTGTTGGATGAGGCAACCGTCGTGCTACCGCTCGAAGGGGTGATCGACATCGGCGCGGAACGGATACGGCTTGGCAAGGAACGCGACAAGGCTGTAGCCGAGGCGAACAAATTCCAACAGAAACTTTCCAACGCCGATTTCGTGAAGCGCGCACCGGAAGAAATCGTCGAGGAAAATCGTGCCCGCGTTGCCGCCTACCTCGCAGAAGTCGTGCGCCTGGAAGCCGCGATGGCTCGTATCGGGTGAAACGATCCCCGGGGGGAGGAACGCCCGTATCCGCCCCCGGCGCGCCCACACCTTTGACCTTCGGCCCGCCCCGGCGTTAGGCTTATCCCCGATAAGGGAAAGTCCAATCGCCACAACCCAAAGGGAGGGCGCCGCCATGTTGCAAACCGCCGACACTCAGCGTCAGGACAAAACCCGCGATGCGATGGCAAGCGCCATCCTCGATCGCGATCCGGCCCGCACCGCCGACCTGTTTTTCCGGATGATCGTGGACGAAGGCCGGACCGTCCCGCAGGCGGTCGGCACCGCCATGGCCGCCGAGGCCCCGTTCGTCCAGGTGCCGAACCATATCAATATCAAAGACGGCCAGATCGTGCTGATCAACAACGATCACACGATCCTCGGCATCCGCACATCGGCGTCGCTGATCCCCTACATGCCGAAGGGTTACGAATTGCTGCCGATGCTGCAAAGCATCTGGTACATCCCGGCCGGCCTGGATATCTGGAACCAGCTCCTGGGCAAGTATCCCGGTCGCTATGCCAGCATGAAGGGCATGAACGTGCCGCCGCCGGACTATGGCCCCGTGGTGTGGAACCAGGATCAAAAGCCGCTGCGGGAGGGCAATACCATCGAGGAGCGGCTGCACAACCACATGCTCGCCACCATGGGCGGAGAAGTGGTGCGGTCGTATCGCCTGTTCCTCGATCTTGCGGCCGATCCGGATGCGCGGGACGCCCTGCGCGACCAGATGCTGTTCCTCGGCCTGATCGATATTCAAGACACCATTGCCGGCCGCAAAGCCCGCAACACCGGGCACAAGGCCCTGCGCGCCCGCGCCATCACCGGTCTGGCAGACTATGTCGGCTGGGACGACGCGCACGGCGTTTTCTACACCGGGGTGCCGGATATGGCCGTCGGGCCGCTCTATTACTCCGCCTACGACGCCGCCTGCGTCACCTTGGCGGAGGCCTTTCCCGACGGGCACAAGCACGTTGCGGAGGCCAATAAAACCCCGCTGACCCCGATGGAGGTTGAGGCATACATCGATCTGCTGATGACCGGAACCGGCCCGGCGGTCTGGGGTCGGCTGACGGAGTATCTGCAAGCCGGCAAATCGGTCCGCAGCCTGGGCGATACGATTCAGATCGCGTCGGCCGAGTTGATCCTGCGGAATGTCGTGCCGCGAAAATTCACCGACGGGCAGCATCCGTTCGACTATTGCAACACCGCCAATCACTGGATCCGCACCAGCCACAGCCATTATCGGCCGCGCGTGCTCTATACGATGGCAAATTTCGTCAACGATTCGGCGCAAGCCAACAAATGGCACACTTCGGGATTGGCCGAGGAGATCGCCGGCTTCGACGGTCGGGACCGCACGCCGGCGCAATTGCTGGCGCAGCTCGACTTATCCATCATGGCCTTCGATATCGCCGGCAGCACGGCCGTTGCCAATGCGTATTTGCAATCCGGCGCGGATACGAAGGACTATTTTGCGACTGTTGCGCTGACCGCGAGCAAATTCCAGGACGATCCGCACAATCAGAAGATCGCGCATTCGGCGTTCCAGGAATACGAAAACAACTCGACCCATTTGAAGGACCGGCTGTTGCTGGCTGCGGTTCGTCAATTGGCCGGGTGGCCGAAGATGCCCGGCGAACGCGACTGCTACGCCCGGTTCATGTCCGACTGGATCGCGCGGTAGATCGGGTCGGCCCCACCACCCTACCGCGAGGCACTAGTCACCTTAGGCAGCGGCGCCGTCGTTTCCGGTCCAACACGCACCACCGAGGCTGCCTCCCCCGGGCGGCTCGGTGTCCACAGGGTTATCCCGAAAGCCAGCTTGGTCGGCCCGGATGGCACCGGCAGCGGGGCCGCCGGGGCCGCGTTCCAGCTTGCGTAAACCTTCTCCCGATACGGCGTGCCGCGCGCGGGATCGGCCGAGTGATACGCCGCCACCGCATCCTGCCAATTGCCGAGGCGCAGCTTGAGGGAAGCCAGCAGGCGGCCGGCGTAGCGGCTGTTGGCGGGCGGGTCGAACGCCTGCTCCATCGTTTCGAACGCATCGGGATGATGCAGCAGAGAAACCTGGAAGCAGCCGACATCGATGTTGCGGACCCCCTTAGCGCGATGCAATTGGGTGGCGCGCACCGCTTCTTCGATGGTGTCGAATTGCTGCCCCTCGCCGGCCACATCGATCGTCCAGGGCCAGGGCACGATACGCCGACTGGCAACGTCGTACCGGCCGCTTTCGACACGGCCGATCGCATGCAACAGGCCCGCCGGTAGCTCGAATACTTTCTCGGCCTCGGTCGCGGCCTGCTCGCAGGGATTGGCTGCCGCAGCCATCCCCCAAACCAGCAGCGGTAAGACCCATCGTCCGACAGAAACGTTCATGGGACCGGTTGTTACCCGGTTTCCGTTCGACCTCAAACCGTGGTACCGCCTGCGGCATCGTTTCCGAGGAACAGCATGGCCCTGGCAAACACACGCGCCGTCGGTCGGCGAGAGGGTTTCCTATGCGCCCTGCTGCCCGTCGCGGTCGGGGCGTTATCCAGTCTTGCGGTCGCCGAAATGCGGCAACCCGACAGCCTGATCGGCCCCGACAGCTACATGCGGCTGGTGCGGTTGCACGATACGGTGGCAGCGCATCGGCCCATGCATGTCGTCGCCCGCGATGGATCGGGGCACGGGACGGTGCTGCACTGGTCGCATCTGCTGGACAGTTTCTTGCTCCTACTAGCCACGCCTTTGGGTTGGTTCATGCCGGAGCACGCAGCATTGCACACCGCCGGCCTGCTACTCGGGGCGCTATCCCTGGCGGCGCTGGGCTACGCCTGCGTCTGGGCGGTGGCACCGTTCGTACCGCCCGCGTGGCGATGGATGGCGACCGTCGCCGGCATCCTCGCCCCCGCCGTCTGGTCCTATGGCCTGATCGGCATCGTCCATCATCACTTGCCCGCCGTCGTCGTCGCCGTCGCGACCTGGGGCTGGGCCGCTCGGATCGGCGCCGGCATGCCCGGCGGCATCGCCTTGGGCATCTGGGCCGCCTTCGGCATCTGGCTCACCCCCGAAACACTCCCCCTCACGATGCTCGGCTTCGGCGCCGTCTACGTGGCATGGGTGGAACGAGGGGGAATCGGCCTCGCCGCCAGCATACGGGCGACGGGAATCGCGCTGTTCGCAGCGGTGGTCGCGGCATGGCTCGTCGATCCGCCGCTGGGCGGGCATCGCGCGGTCGAGTTCGATCGCATATCGATCGTGTTCGTCGGTATCGCTGCGGTTATCGCCCTCCTGGGTTGCGCGATCGCGGCGATCGAGGGGCGGGAAGGCCGCTGGCATAGACGGCTGCTGCTGTCCGCCACCGCTGGCGCGATCCTGTCCGGCGCCTGGCTGTTCTGCGTTCCCACCGTGCTCGACGGCACAAATGCGGTCATGAGCGACGCCGACCGGCACGCCTTCTTCGACAATATCGTCGAGATGCAGCCAGTGACCACAGCGAACGGGGTGGCGCAGTATCTATTCACCGGGTTGCTGGGCGCAGGGTTCGCCCTTTGGCTGTTCGCGCGGCACCGCTCGGCGATCGCCCTTTACATTGCCGTTTGCATGCTCGCCCTGGTCGCGGCCGGCGCCACCCATTTGCGCTTTGCCCCCTATCCCGAAATCGCCGCCGCGCTTCTGATCCCGGTCGCGCTGTCCGCCATTCCGCCTCGACGCAGTGTCGGGCGCCTGGGCATCGTGCTGCTAACCCTGATCGTGCCCTTGCTGGGCGCCAAAATCCGCATCGCGGCCGAGGCGCAGGCGACCGCGCACCGCCCATCGTGCCAAATAGCCGGGCTGACCGACATCCTGACCCGCTTCGGCGACGCGGTGGTCCTGGCGAGTGTCAACGACACGCCGGAGCTGCTTTACCGCACGCAATTGCGCACCGTCGGGTCGCTCTACCATCGCCATACTGCAGCGTTCCTGCGGCTGCGGGCAGCTTGGCGCAGCACACCCAGCACCGCCTGGTCCGCCGAACGCCCTCCCTCGGCGGTTTTAGCCACCGAGGCGACGCTGCTGATTGCCTGCCCGCAGACGAAACGATCCCCATTGGTGCAGGACTTGCCGCCGGACACGCTGGACGATTGGCTCAACTGGGGCCAAATGCCGCGCTGGTTGCATGAGGTCGCGCGCGACCCAACCTCCGGCACTATCGTTTACCGCATAACCCGGTAGCGCCCCGATCAGGTCGCCAGATGACAGGCTACCAGATGGCCCGGCGCGGGTTCGGTCGTCGGCGGCTCGCGCTCGCGGCAGATCGACTGCACCAACGGGCACCGCGTGTGAAACCGGCACCCCGAGGGCGGATTCAGCGCGCTCGGGATATCGCCATCCAGCCGCTTCCGCTCCGCTCGGCCGCGCGCGCGCTGCGACGGGTGGGTCACCGGAACGGACGCGATCAGACCGCGCGTGTATGGATGCTTCGGCGCGGCGTACAGCGTATCCTTCGCCGCGACCTCCACCACTTTGCCGAGATACATCACTGCGACCCGAGTGGAGATATGCTTCACCACCCCCAGATCGTGCGCGATGAACAAATAGGTCAGGCCCAACTCGCCTTGCAGGTCCTGCAACAGATTGACGATCTGCGCCTGCACCGACACATCCAGCGCCGAAACCGGCTCGTCGCAAACCACGAATTTCGGTTTTAAAATCAGCGCCCGCGCGATGCCGATACGCTGGCGCTGCCCGCCGGAGAATTCGTGCGGGAAACGGTCCCGCGCCCGAGCGGGAAGGCCGACGAGAGATAGCATGTCGGCGACGCGATTGGCGGCCGATGCGCCCTCGCCGTGGATGGCCAGGGGTTCGGAAACGATATCCTCCACCGTCATGCGCGGATTCAGGGAGCCGTAGGGGTCCTGGAAGACAATCTGCATCGATCGGCGGACCGCGCGCAGGGCTTTGCCCTCCAGCGCGCCGATATCCTGACCGGCGAACCTGATCGTGCCGCTGGTCGCCGAGAGCAAGCGGATCGTCAATCGGCCGAGCGTCGATTTGCCGCAGCCGGACTCGCCAACCAGCCCCAAGGTTTCGCCGGCTTCGACGCGGAGCGACACCGAATCGACCGCCCGCAACGGCGTGGTGGTACGGCGCAGGAAGCCGCCGGTTTCCACCGGATAATGCTTGCAGACGTCCACGGCCTCGATCAATGCGGTCATACGGCGGGCAATTCGGCGATGCGGAAACACGCGGCAGTATGACCAGGGCCTTGCTCGGTCAACGCCGGGATGGATTCCGAGCAGATGGGGGCGGCGAAGCGGCAGCGGGGGGCGAAACGGCAGCCGGGCGGGCGGCGCATCGGCTCCGGCAAGGTTCCGGGAATCGCAATCAGGCGTTCGCGCTCGGTTGTCAGCGACGGCACGCATTCCAGCAGCCCACGGGTGTAGGGATGGCGCGGATTGTCGAACAGGGCCGCCACCGGTGCCTCTTCCACGATGCGACCGGCATACATCACGATCACCCGGTCGGCGGTTTCCGCGATCACCCCCATATTATGGGTGATCAACACGATGGCCATCCCGAACTCGTCCCGCAGATCCAACATCAGGTCGAGGATCTGGGCCTGGATGGTGACATCCAACGCCGTCGTCGGCTCATCGGCAATCAGCACCCGGGGGCGGCATACTAACGCGATCGCCAGCATCACCCGCTGCCGCTGCCCGCCGGACAATTGATGCGGATAATCCGCCATGCGCCGAGCGGCCGAGGCAATGCCCACCTTCTCCAACATTTCCACTGCCCGAGCGAACAACGCCCGCTGCGGCAGACGCTCGTGCGCGCGGATGGTTTCCATGATCTGATTGCCAATGGTGAACACTGGGTTCAAGGATGTCATCGGCTCCTGAAACACCATCGCGATGCCGGGGCCACGGATATGCTGCATGCGGCGGTCGGATAAATGCGTCAGGTCTTCGCCGTCGAAATGCACGCTGCCAGCCGCCACGCGCGCGGGCGGGCGCGGCAACAGGCCCATGATGGTGAGTGCGGTGACGCTTTTGCCGCTGCCGGATTCGCCGACGATGCCCAGGATTTCGCCGGGGTTCAGATCGAAGGCAACATCCTCCACCGCCGCGATTTCGCCGCTTCCGGTCTGGAAGGCCGTCGTGAGGTTGCGGACTTCCAACAAGCTCAAGACTGAATCCTCAATCGGGGGTCCAGCACGTCCCGCAGGCCGTCGCCCAGCAGGTTCAAGCCCAGGACGGTAATCATCAGCGCCACCCCGGGGATTGCGACGATCCACGGGGCATCGACCATGTATTGGCGCCCTTCGGCCATGATGTTGCCCCAGGTCGGGGTGGGCGGGACGGCACCGACGCCGAGGAAGGACAACGTCGCCTCGGTGAGTACGGCGTAGGCGAACAGAAAGCTCAATTGCACGATCAGCGGCGCCATGGCGTTGGGCAGAATATGGTGCCGCAGGATGCGCCAATGTCCGGCACCGGCCGCGACCGCCGCCTGCACGTATTCCATCTCCCGCAGCACGATGACCGAGGATCGCACGATGCGCGCGGTGCGCGGCGTATAGACAATGCCAAGCGCGATAATGACGTCGTTGACCGACGGTCCCAGCACGGCGGTCACGGCGATCGCCAGCAGCACCGCCGGGAAGGCCATCAAGGCGTCGTTCACCCGCATCAACACGTTGTCGAGTTTGCGAAAATACCCGGCAGCAGCGCCGATCGCGGTGCCGGCGATGGCGTTGATCAGCACGACGGCCGATCCGATGAACATCGACAGCCGAGCACCCCAGACGACGCGGGACCAGAGCGAGCGGCCGAAATTGTCGGTGCCGAAGATGAAATCGCCATCGGGCGGGCGGAATTTGAAACGCATTGCCAGTTTGTTGGGGTCCTGCGGGGCGATCCACGGCGCCAGCAAGGCAACGACCGCGACGATTAGGAACAACCCCAATCCCAGCAGGAACAGCCGATGATGCAACAGCCGGTGGATATGCGCCTTCCAGGGCGGCTGGCGGGGCGCTTCCGGTGCCTCAGGCGCCATCGTAGCGCACCCTTGGATCCAGCAATGCGTAGCAGACATCGACGAGAATATTCACCACGACCAGCAGCCCGGTCACGATCAGCAACCCGCCTTGCACCATGGGGTAATCGCGGTTCAACACCGCCTGCGTCAGCAATTGGCCGACGCCGGGAATGGAGAACAACGTCTCGGTCACCACCGACCCGGAAATCAGCAGGCTGACGACGATACCGACCACGGTCGTAATGGGGATCAGCGCATTCGCCAGCGCATGCTTCAAAACCACCCGCCCATTCGACAACCCCTTCGCTCGGGCTGTCCGGATATAGTCCTGGCGCAAGACCTCCAGCATGGTCGATCGGGTGATCCGCGCCAACAGCCCGGCCAGCAACAGGGCCTGAGAAATCGCCGGCATGGTGGATGTCGCCAGCCAGCCCAGCGGATCGGCGGTAAAGGCGATGTAGCCCCCGGTCGGCAGCCAGCGCAGATCGACCGCGAACAGAACGATCATCAGCAGCCCGAGGTAGAAATTCGGCAGCGAAATGCCCAACATCGCCACCACCATCGCCACCTGATCGACCCAGGTGTTCTGCCGCAAGGCCGCGACAATGCCGCTCGTCAGCCCGATCGCCAGGGTCAGCACCAGCGCATAGGCGGCCAAAGCCAGCGTCACCGGCAGGCGTTGCAGCATGACCTGCACCACCGGCTGCCCCAACAGCAATGAGCGCCCCAGGTCCCCGGTCGCCAGATTGGCATACCAACGCCATAGCTGCGTGAGCAGCGGCCGATCCAACCCCAGATCGTGGCGAATATTGGCGATCTGCTCCGCCGTGGCCGACATGCCGGCGATCGCGATGGCCGGATCGCCGGGGATCAGGTGGATCATGCCGAACGCGATCAGGCTGACAATCAGCATGATCGGCACGGCACTTCCCAAACGCTGAACCAGAACCCGCCCCATCGCGGCCGACTAACGGGCGGTCAGCCAGACATTCGCCATCCGCGGAATGCGGAACGGGGCGAAACCGCCGACATTGGCACGCACACCTTGGACCTTGGTGAAGGACCCGAAGGGCAGTGCATAGGCCTTTTCGAGCACCAACGCCTGCATGCGGGCGAACGCAGCCTGCCGATCGGCCACCGCCGGCTGGTTGTTCATGTCCTGCCACGCGGCCAACACCTCGGGGTCGTCGATGCCAGCCTTGGGTTTATAGGTCGCGTTCGGCTGCACCAGGAACTGCATCGTCGCCAGGGAACCCAGCGCGGGCTGCGTGCCCCAGCCGGTGAAGAAGAAGTTCCAGCCCTCGGCCGTATTCTGCCACAGCTGCACCGATGTCGGCCAATCGACGACTTTCATCTGCGCGTTGACCCCGACCGCCTGGAGTTGTTGCTGCATCACCAGCGCCGAATTGTACATCGGCGGGTAATCCTTGTTGGTCAGCAAGATTACCGGTTCGCCTTTGTAACCGGCCTCGGTCAGCAATTTCTTCGCCAGATCGGCATTGTGCCGATTGTAGGTTTCCTTGCCGGAATCGGTGTAGGTCGGCTGGTTGGGATATTGAAAACCCACGTTCAGCTTGTAATTGCCGTCCGACGCGGCATCCATGATCTCATCCATATCCAACGCGGCCTGCACGGCCTTGCGGAACAGCAGATTGTCGGTCGGCGCGGCGGAGGTATTCGGGCTCGCCAGCTGAATCCACCAATTATTCAGCGGCAGGACGCTGACATTGGCATCCTTTTTCAAATCCGGCAGCGATTTGGTGGGCAGATCCTCCACCCCCTGCAATTCCCCGGTCTTCAGCCCGGCAACTCGGGCACCCGGTTCGGTGACGATCCGGAACGTCACCGTATTGAGACAGGCCTGCTTGTAACCGCCGAAGCCGGTGCGCTGCTCGAACGCGGTATTCGGGCTGTAGCCGTCGAAGCGCTTCACCTTCACGAAGCTACCGGGAACCGATTCCACCAATTGGAAGGGGCCGGTCCCGATGGGGTTGGTCAGTTGTTGCGCCGGAACGTCGCGATTTTCCGCAGGGATGATGACGATCGGCACGCTGAACGAGCTCAATGCCTCGATAAATGTCGGCTGCGCCACCTTCATATGGATAGTGAACGTCGAGGCATCCGGGGCGTCCCAGCTTTTGACGTTGTCCAGGGTGGAGCGTTGGTTGCCGACCTTGGAATAGCGATCGAACGACGCCATCACGTCGGCCGAGGTCATCGGCTTGCCGTTGTGGAAATGGACGCCGGATCGCAATTTGAACACGAAGGTCAGATGGTCCGGCGACTCCGTCATGGATTCCGCCAGTTCCAGGATCGGATTGTTGTTGTCGTCCCGCGTCATCAGCGATTCGTACATGTTCATCGCGATGTTGCGCGTCGAAATGGTCGATGACGTCATCTGATCGAGCGTGTTGATATTCGCTTCCTGACCGAAGACGAAATCCCCCCCTTTCGCGGGGCATACGAACGGCGCAGCATGGGCGGCAGTAGTCGCCAGCCCGACACCGGCGAGCAGCGTGAAAACGATTTTTCGCATCGGCGGAAGCCCCTATCGGTTCTTTGCACGGAGCGTGGGCGCGGGCGAACCCGGTCGTCAAGGCCTTGTTGCTCGACTGTGGCTAGCGCGTGAAATGTTCGGTCGTGTGTCCCGTTTGGAACCGGGGTTGGCATGGGCCGGGCGCTCATGCACGAAGGGATACTGCGGGGGTGTTTCAAGGGCGGAGCGGTCAGCACCGCGAACAGGGCATCGAGGGGTTGGACGACCGTCGTCCGACGCGATCGCCGCGACAGACGATACGTAACCATCCAGGAAGGAGGACGACATGGGCTTCGGTATGGCAATCGCCACAGGGTTTTCCAAATATGTGGAATTCCAGGGACGCGCATCGCGCTCGGATTATTGGTATTTCGTCCTGTTTTGCAGTCTCGGCTCGATCGCTGCGGCGGTCGTCGATAGCGGGCTGCGTAACGATATCGGCGTTATCGGCACCTTGTGGTCACTCGGCACGGCATTGCCGACGATAGCGCTTGCCAGCCGTCGCCTCCACGATGTGGATCGTTCGGGCTGGTGGCAATTGCTGTGGTGTATCCCGATTATCGGCTGGATCCCGCTGCTGATCTGGCTGTGCAGCACCGGAACCCCGGCCGCCAACCGGTTCGGCTGACCCGGCAAGACGGCCGAACGGCAGTTACCCCGGCAATTCCAGCACGTTTTTCGCCAGGATATTCCGCTGGATTTCGTTCGATCCGGCATAGATCGTCGCCGGACGGGATTGCAGGAACAGCCCGGTCGGGTTCAATTCCCGATTGCCGTCCATCGGCCCGAGATCGCCGCCGTACTCGCCCGCGATTTCCAGCGCGGTTTCCGTGATCCGCTGGAACAATTCGGTTTGGTTGATTTTCAGCATCGAAACGTCGGGACCCAGCGTCTCCCCCCGGCGGACTTTATCGACGAAGGTTTCGTAAAGGTCCTTATGATCCTCAAGTTCCAGGCGCAGCCTTGTGTAACGGTCCTGGAACGGCCCATCTTCCCAAACGCCCATACGCTCGGCCACACCGCGCAACGCCTTCAACGCATAGGCCGACTGGCGGGGGGAGCCCGATCCGATACGCTCGAAGCTCAGCAGGGCTTTCGCCATGCTCCAGCCTTTGTCGATCTGGCCGACCAGATTTTCTTTCGGTACACGAACGTTGTCGAAAAATGTTTCGCAGAATTCGTCGGCCATATCGATGTTGGTGATCGGGCGGACGGTGATGCCCGGCGTATCCATCGGCACCAGCAGAAAGCTGATACCGTCCTGCTTCTTGGCCTGCTTGTTGGTCCGCACCAACAGGAAAATCCAGTTGGCGTCCATCGCCAACGACGTCCAGATCTTC
Organism: Acetobacteraceae bacterium; assembly: GCA_025354865.1. Taxonomy (GTDB): domain Bacteria; phylum Pseudomonadota; class Alphaproteobacteria; order Acetobacterales; family Acetobacteraceae; genus Rhodopila. The sequence continues at coordinate 20,544 of JANXMB010000054.1, forward strand.
TGCCCGTTCACCACCCAATGGTCGCCGTCCAGCACCGCTTCCGTGCGCAACGACGCCAGATCGGACCCGGCGTTCGGTTCGGAATAGCCCTGGCACCAGATGTGTTCGCCCGCCAAAATTTTCGGTAGGAAATGTTGCTGCTGCTCCGGCCGGCCGAATTTGATCAGCAGCGGGCCGATCATGGTCATGCCCATGTCGTTGAGCCGAGCGCAGCCGTGGCGTTCCTTTTCTTCGAGGAAGATGAGTTGCTTGCTGGCGGAAACGCCCATGCCCCCGAAGGCTTTCGGCCAGTTCGGCGCCAACCAGCCTTGCTGCGCCAGTTTCATATACCAGGGCTTGTTCTCATGAAAATGCAGCCGCTTCGGCGGATTGCGAATGTCCGGCGGATAATTGTCCTGAATCCACGTCCGCACATGGGCGCGGAAGGCGTCGTCGGTCAGGGAGTCGAGATCGAGGGCGGCGGACATAGAGCGTCTCCTGGTCGGCTTTGCGCTATTTTGACCCTGGTTCGGGGGGCGGGCAACACCCGCCCGCCGACGCAGGTTACTCGGCGGCTTTGGCGATATCGGCGTCGCGGAATTTCGTCCGAAACACGTCCCATTCGCGGGCGCCTGCGCGATTGAACGCATCGCGCACGGTCATGCGGCCGTGCGGCACGGGGTGCCGATGTTCCGCCTTCAGGGCCGCCAGCGCATCGTCGCAGGCACCGATCGCGGCTTTGAACAACAGGCCCGGCACGATCGCCAATTTATAGCCGAATTTCTCGGCTTCGAGCAGGTCGATATCCGGCGTCTTGCCGCCCCAGACAACGTTCAGCAGACAGGGGCCGCGCACCAATTTCGGAACCGCAGCGATTTCCTCCATCGTCTGCGGGGCTTCCAGAAACACCATATCCGCCCCCGCCGCCAACGCCGCATTCGATCGTCCGACCGCTTCTTCGAACCCCATCGACGCGCGTGAATCCGTCCGCGCGATCACCATGAAATCCGGATCGCGCCGGGTGGCGACGGCTGCGCGGATTTTGGCCAGCCAATCCTCCTGCGGAACGAGTTCCTTATCGTCGAGGTGTCCGCAACGCTTGGGTGACACCTGATCCTCGATATGGATGCCGGCGACGCCTGCGCGCTCGTAATCCTGCACGGTTCGGACCGTATTTATTTCGTTCCCGTATCCGGTATCGGCATCCGCAACCAATGGCACTTCGATGGCACGCACCATCCGAGCGGCGTTGGCGACCATTTCGGTCTCCGTCAGCAAACCGAAATCGGGATAGCCATGCGCAACGGACGTTCCGGCGCCGGTCATGTAGACCAAGGGAAAGCCCGCCTGTTCGACCAGCCGCGCCGTCAACCCGTCGTACGCGCCGGGCGCGACGAGCATCCCGGGGTTCCGCAGCAAAGCCCGAAGTTTCGATGTCTGGTTCATGTATCTGCTCCTGAACGATGCGTCGTCGTGTCGTCCATATCGAGGAATGCCCGCACCCGATCGGTGATTTCCTGCTTCGGAAAAATCGCCGCCAGCGCGCGTGCTCGGGTCAGGGGATCGCTGGCGAAGAACCGCTCATACAATACCTGCCGCTGACCGAACGAACTGCATGCGATATCCCACGCCAGATGGAACAATTTGACCCGAGAACGAGCATCGCTGTTTTCGGTCGCCAAAAATTGTTCTATATGGGCACCGAGAGGCCCAGTCATATCGGCTTCGGTTGGTAAAATCATAAGGCTGGAGCTACCGAGAAGTTGCAATATCTCGGCCATCCGCGGATAGGCCGTCATGAACAGATTGCGGGTCGTCTCGGCCGGCAACGACGCCGGCGTCATGACCCCGTACGCATTCGGCTTGGCATCCGCCTCGGCCGCCCGCATGCACGCCCGCATCAATTCGGTGTACATCATCAACTCGCCGATCCGTTCCTGCGAATGCGGCAGGTGGGCGTTGCCCAGGGTTTCGGTCATCAACAATGCAACACCCAGCACGAGTTCGCATTTCGCAAGGTTTTTCGCCGCGCCCTGGTGGGATGTGTGGGCCGACGACGACGTTGCGTAAGCGGTATTGTTCAATCGATCGACGTCGCCATAGATGAACACCCGATCCCAGGGCACCACGACGTCGTCGAAGAACACGATACTGTCCATTTCCTCGAACCGGGAACCGAGGGGATGGTCGAAATGCGATTTGCCATAATCGAAAGAATCGCGGCAGAGAAAGCGCAAACCCGCCGTGTCGCAGGGGATGGCGAAACTCAGCGCAAAGGGGCTGTGTTCCGCAGTATGCTGACCCAAACGCGGGGAGTAGACGGCGATTTCGTCCGCCAGCGGCCCCAGGGTCGCCAGCACGCGGGCGCCGCGCACCACCAGCCCGGCCGATGTTTCCTTCACCGCCTGCAACGCCGTGCCTTCTTCCAGGTTGAAGGCGCCAGACACGGTGCGGCTGCGTTGTAGATTGATCAACGAATGGGTCAGAACCAGGTCGTTTTCGCTGATATATTCGTAATAGCGCCGCATATTGGCACCGTATTCGGGCGTCTTTTCCCCGAAATAATCCGCCGCGCCGGCCCAGGCGGCATAGGTCACATTCATAAAATCCGGCGACCGGCCCATCATTCCGCAGGTCGTCCGCGCCCAATTCAGCATCATGACCCGCCGGCGTTCCAAATCCTGTTGCGTTTTCGGCACAATGAAAGAGAGGCCCAACGGATCGCCGGATTTCGGCGATCGGTAGGTCATGGTATCGGCCAGCGCGACCTGTTGGTCGTACAGCGACGCAATCGCGCGCGCACCCCCGCTCAGGCCGGGATGGGAAGTGACATCGGCGACGCGCTCACCGCGCAGATACACCTCCCGCTGTCGGGTGCGCAGGCCTTGTAGGTAATCGTTACCCGAGCGCGCGGCCATTTCGATCCTTCCTAGTGGTCGAAGTCAGCCGGACGATGCCGTCTGACTTCGACCACTAACCTTTAATTTGGTGGGCCGATTCACCTAACGCTTGAGACTCAAGCGTTAGGATCGGACCACGAAGTTGAAACAGGCGCAACGAAACCGGTCGCACCTGTCCACGATGTTGCCGATCCGGCGTTATTGCCCCATGGCGTGGAAGAAATAATGGATCGCCTGCGCCATGATGCCGGGGGTTTGCACCGCCGCGAAATGGCCGGAGTTCAATTCCAAGAACACGGCACCCGGGATCGACTTCGCCAAGGGCTCGATCGCCGACGGCGGCCGCAGCGGATCGTGCCGCCCCGCCGTCACCAGCGTCGGGCACGCAATCCTCGTCAGCTCGGCCGTGATGTCCTCATGCGCCAACATGCGGTTGGTCGCCGCGAAACTCTCCGGGTCGTTGCCCAGCCAGCGGGCGCGGAACTCGGCATAAACCTGTTTGTTGTGCTGCACCGCCGGCGGATAGGACAGCGCGAGGCTCGTATCAACCACACTCGCCATCCCGCCCGCTTCGACCGCATTTGCTCGGTCCAACGACGCCTGCTTCCGATCCGCCGACGCACCGGTCGCCGGGCCGTGCAGCACCAGCCCCGCCGCCCGATCCGGGTAGCGCACGGCGAAATGCACGCAGATCGCCGCACCGACCGCGACGCCGGCCAGCGCCACCTTGCCGGTAATGCCCAACACATCGAGCAAGCCGGCGAGATCGTCCGCCTGCTGGTCCCAAGAGATCGCGCCCTTCACTTTTTGCGACATGCCGGCCCCGCGACAATCGTAGCGCAGCACCCGGCGAGACGTGTTCAGCGCCGTCAGCGCCTGATCCCAACTGTCCAACGTGCCGCCCATCTCGTGCACTAGGACGAGCGTGGTCGGCCCCTCCCCGGTCAGCTCGTATCGCAAGCTGGTGCCGTTGACTTCGACAAAGTTCATGGCAAACGTCCCTCTCGTTCTGTTGGTGCCAGCGTAGAGGGAAGCCCGATGACTGAAAAGATGACGCTGCACTGGTCGCCGCGTTCGCCCTACGTCCGCAAGGTCGCGATCGCGATCCACGAAATGGGCCTGCAAGACCGAATTCGGACCGTGCGCACCGTCGCCGGCGGCACGACCCCGCATTGGGAACTGATGAAAATCAACCCCGTTGGCAAAATCCCCACGCTCGAACTGCCGGACGGCAGCGTGGCCTATGACTCGCCGGTTATCCTGGAATACCTCGATAGCCTGCACAGCGGGCCGAAGCTTTACCCGACCGAATGGCCGGAACGGCTGACGGCGCTGCGTCGGCACGCGCTGGGTCAGGGCATGCTGGACAACGCCCTGCCGCTGCTGGGCGAGGGCTTCCGCCCGCCGGAGAAACAGAGCGAGCCGCACAAGGAACTCTGGCGCGCCAAGCTGCGGTCCTGCGTCGATGCGCTGGAAACGGAAGCCGATGCGCTGGCCGCCGACCCGTTCTCGATCGGCCATATCGCGATCGGCGTGGCCCTGGGTTATCTGGATTTCCGTTTCGACGTGCTGCAATGGCGGACCGGCCATCCGAAACTGACCGCTTGGCACGCGACGTTCAACGCCCGCCCGTCGGTCGCCGCCAACATGCCGGCCGAAGGCTGACATGCTGATCGAACGGGCACGCGCGCTGGTGCCGGCCCTGGCGGCGCGCGCCACGAGGACGGAGGCGGATCGACGCGTGCCGGTGGAAACCCTGGCAGAATACCGCCAGTCCGGCATCCTCCGCGCCCTACAACCACGGCGGTTCGGCGGCGCCCAGCAGGCGTTTTCGGTGTTTTCCGAGATCGTGGAAATCCTCGCGGAGGGCTGCGCATCCAGCGCCTGGGTCTATGCCGTACTCGGCGAACACCAATGGATCGTCGCCTGCATGTCGGACCAGGCACAGACCGACGTATGGGGCGATGCGCCGGAGGCGGTGGTGTCGTCGTCGCTGGCGCCGCGTAATAACGGCGTGCCGGTGGCTGGCGGATGGCGCCTGAGCGGCGACTTCCCATTCTCCTCGGGCTGCGACCACGCCCAATGGGCGATCCTCGGCGCTCGGGCCGAGGACTCCGCCGGCAACAGGCCGACCCGCTACATGCTGGTGCCGATGGCGCAGGTGGAAATCGTCGACGATTGGCACGTGCTGGGGCTGCGCGGGACCGGCAGCAAGACGTTGCGTTTGAACGACGTATTCGTGCCGGCGCACCGCACCGTGCTACTCGGCGACCTGCTCGCCGGCACAACCCCCGGTTCGGCGATTCTGCCGGGATACAGCCTGCTGCGTGCCCCGCGCGGCTTCCTGGTGCCGTTTTCCTTGCCGTCGGTGACGTTTTCCCTGGCGCGCAAGGCGCTGGCGATGGTGCCGGCGGCGCTGCAATCGCGCCTGTCGCGCGGCACCCGCGATCTGGTCGAGTCGGAGGTTGTGCAACTGCATCTGGCCGAGGCCGGCGGCGATATCGACCTCGCCTCCCTAATCGTGCGCAGCCGGCGGACCGAGAGCATGGCGCTACTGGAATCCGGCCGAGCGGTCACCGTCGCCGATGCCGCCCGCAATCGCCGGGATGTGTCGTATGCGGCCGAGATGGTGCGGCGCGGGGTGGAGCGTCTGGTGGAAATCGCGGGATCGCGCACCATGCGCAACGACGACCCGCTGCAACCGATCCTGCGCGACGTCACGACAATTGCGACCCATGCCGTGGTGTCGCGGCAGATAAACTACATCCCCTACGGCCGCACGATGCTGGGCTTGCCGCCGCTGCCAGGGGAAGCATAGCGGCGGAAGCTTAGCGCCTATCGATCAACCGACCGCCAGCAGTTCCACGTCGAACACCAAAGTGGCGTTCGGGGGGATAACGCCGCCGGCACCGCGCGCGCCGTAGCCTTTTTCCGGCGGAATCGTCAGCGTGCGCTGCCCGCCGACCTTCATGCCGGCCACGCCCTCGTCCCAACCGGCGATCACCTGCCCGGCACCCAGGCCGAAACGGAACGGCTGGCCGCGATCGCGGGAGCTATCGAATTTGCCGCCCTTCTTGTCGGCAGCCGCATCGTCGAACAGCCAGCCGGTGTAGTGCACGGCCACATCCATGCCCGCCTCTGCAACGTCGCCGTCGCCGATTTTCACGTCCTCGATCATCGTTCTGTCCTTACGTATGAAGTCAGCCTTGTAGCTCAGTCAGGATCGGCAGCAAGTACTCGGCGAACAATTTGGGGTTCTCGGCAAAGGGGAAATGGCCGATGCCTTGCATGGCCTGGAACCGCACGCCGGGGATTTTAGCGGCAGTCGCCTCGGACAATTCCACGGTGCAGGAGTAATCGTATTCGCCTGTCAGCATGAACAGGCGGCAGCGATTGGTATCGATGCGGCCGACCCGGTCCCGCGCATCCCAATCGCCCGAGTAGAACGCGATGTCGCCGAAAAACACCTGCGGCCCGCCTTGGCCGTAGTGCCAGGCGATCTGCTCCACATACTCGGCCGGGCTTTGCGGCGCGCTGAGCGCCCGTATCCACTCCGGCACGAATTGCGCCTGATTGACATGCGGATGCGCGGCCCAGACGGTCTGGCGCTGGTTGATTTTGTCGCAGGCCTCGCAGGCCACAATGCCAGCGAACGCCTCAGGGTGGCGGTAGGCGAGTTCGAGGCAGATCTCGCCCGACATCGACGCGCCCAGGGCGATCGGCCGGTCGAGGCCGGCCGCCGCGACAAAACCCATGATCAATTCGACATAGAGATCGGTATCGAGCCGCCACGAACCCTGGATCGCCCCTTCCGGCGGCGGCGATTTGCCGTGCCAGGGCAGATCGAACGACACCAGTCGATGGTTCGCAACAATGCGCGGATCGGCCATCAGCCCGTGGAACTGCCGCCCGTCGGCGCCAGCGGTGTGCATACAAAGCACCGCCTGCCCGGTGCCGGCCGATTCGCTGTAAATCTGGTAGACGACGCCGCGCACCTTCACCGGCACATAGCGCCCGGTGACGGCGGGGATGGCGCGATCCCCCTCGCGCGGGTGCAACGACACCGGCACCGGCAGGGGGCGGCCGAGCACTAACCACTTGCCGATTTCGAGGATGCGGCGGGCGATGTGGGCATGCTGCATGAACGCAAGTTGGTCGCCCTGGATGGCAAATTCGGGCAGCCGATACATCATGGCGAAGATTCCATGATGATGCCGGGGCGGCATGGGTTCGAGGAACTTCGACCACAGCGCGGCGGGTGCCGACAGGGTGAAGGCCGGTGTGCCGCCATCGGCCGCGACCCGCCCCTCGACCAGTTCGAAGACGCTCGTGGCATCGTCGCAGGCGACCGCGAAACACGCATTCCAGGGGCCGGCCCAGCCGATCAGGACGGCGTCGGCGGCGCAGGCCTGCCGCCATACAGCGATATCGGGAAACAGGTTCATTGCGGGTCGATGACCTCCAGCACGACGGGATGGTATTGGTCGCCATGGCCTGCCGCCTCGGCCTGCTTCAAGCGTTCCATCGTCAGATTGGCGGCCTTCAGGTCGATGCCCGCATCTGCGGCCATTTCCAGTGCGTAGGACAGGTCTTTGATCGAGTAGCGGACCGAAAACGCGCGCTCCGGATAATTGCGCGGCACCATGGATTTCAGCCCGTGGTTGCGCAGCACGAAACTATCGCCGGAACCCACCGCCATAATCGGCAGCAGCACATCGGCCGGCACGCCGTTGCGCCGGCCCAGAGCGATCGCCTCGGCCAAAGCGGCGGTGTGCTGGAACACCAGCATATTGTTCAGGATTTTCACCACCTGACCGCATCCGATCGGCCCGCAATGGCTGACGTCGGACCCCATGGTTTCCAGAATCGGGCGCACATATGCGAACGTGGACTCCGATGCGCCGACCATGATGCTGAGTTCGCCGCGCGACGCGGCCTCGCGCGTGCGTGCGACGGGGGCATCCGCAAACAGCACGCCCTTCGCCTCCAACCGCGCCCCGATTGATCTTGTAGCCGCCACCGACGACGTGCTGGTATCCACAATGCACTGGCCCGCGCGCAGATGCGGCTCCAACTGAGCAACCACCGATTGCATCGCTTTGCCATCGGGCAGCGAGAACAGAATGACCTCGCACTGCGCCGCCAGTTCCTCGGGACTGGCGGCTTTTACGCCATGTTCCGCGAGTCGAGCCAAGGGGGCCGGATTGAGGTCGTAGGCGAAAACGGTCTTGCCGGAACGGCGGGCCAAATGGCCGCACATCGGTTCCCCCATCACGCCTAGTCCGATAAATCCAATGGTTTCAATTCGCGTTGCCATGCGGTGCATTCTCCCGTTCCTCAGACCACTCTTGGTCAGGCGTTGGTCGCTGTCAAAGTGCGTTACAAATGCTTGCGGCCCGGGCGCACCTACCTTAATTGATGTGCGGCAATTCACTAGTGGCCCGATCCTAACGCTTGAGTCCCAAGCATTCGGTGAATCGGCCCACCAAATCAAAGCCTAGCAGTCGGAATCCGACGGTTCTTTTCGTCGGATTCCGACTGCTAGGTCGCCTGCCGTTCCGCGTGCCTGAAAGGCTTCTCGTTTGGAATCCGCGTTTATCTTCGGGCAAGTTGGCAATATGGCGGACGCCCTGGGCGCCGGCTGGTCCATCGAGGACAATTACGCCTGGGCGATCGGTTACGAGAGCAAGCTGACCCTGCCGTTGCCGGGCAACGACAAACCCTACGTCATGCGTTTCACATTGCACCCGTTGCTCGATCCCGCCGGGCGCAAAAGCCAGCGCATTGTGTTTCTGGCCGGCGCCGATGTGCTGGGTCGTTTCGAAATCTCGGACCGCACCACGATCGATTTTGCCCTGCCGGTCGCGCTGACCGCCGGTCTGGATCGTATCGAACTAACGCTGGTGCATCCCGACGCCCTGCGGCCGACCGATTTTCTGCCAACGCCGGACACGCGATGGCTGGCGCTGTGCTTCCATTCCGCCGGGCTAGTTCAGGAAGACGTCGCAACCGCTGACCAGGACGCCATCGGCGCCAGCACGAGCCTGCCGACCGTTATCGTCGCCGGCAATTATTATGCTTTGCAACTGTCCCGCATCGCCGGCGCCCTGCCATCGTTGCGCGGTAAAATGCAGGTACAATATGTCGATACGCATCCATCCCTCGCCTACTCCGCCCACACGCGCCCCCACGACGCGTTTGCTCGGGCCCAGGTCTGCTGGCTGCAAAACGGGGTTGGCATCGGCGCCACGGTGCAGGCAATTCGGGATGCCCTGCCCGCAGACTGTGCCATCCGGCGTTTCGCAATCCCGGAAATGCACGCGTTCTGGCCGTTCCTCAGCGCCGATCCGCGCGCGGTTCGCGAACCCGACCGGTATATCCCGGCACGATACGGTTTCGGCGATCGCATCGCGGCGGGACTGACGCATTACCCCATGGCCGACGATTTGTTGCCGGTCATTTACGATGGTCTGGCGCAGAAGGAGATGCCGGACCTCGATGCGTTGCTGGCCATGGATGCGATGAACTGGAAACGGTTGGACTCGCGCGCCGACGTGAAGCTCGCGCCGTATTTGCAGGCCGCCGTGCGGCGCGATCGGGTGTTCAACGCCCCCACGATCCCCGGCCCGGCCCTTATGCGGGTTCTCGCGGAACGTCTGCTGGATTGCCCCGTGCTGAACGCCCACCTGCCGGCCGATGTCCGGGTGGCCGACCTCGATACCGCGACGCAAGGGTTCACCGGCCGGCGGGAGGAACTGCCGATCCATCCGGCGATCGCCGCGCATTTCGGGCTCGCATGGTGGAAGCCCGGGCATCGATATCGCTGGCATGCCAACAGCACGACCTTCGAAGAGTATATCGTGGATTACATCCGCTGGACGGCATGGCGCCCGTGACACGTTCGATCCTGATCTATGCGAATTGCCAGGGCGAGGAGTTGATGCTCACCGGCCGCTATCTGCAAAGCTTCGCCAGCGACATCGTGTTCAAATGGATTCCGGCGCACAAGGTGACGGCGTTGGAATGGGAAACCGCTTACGGCCCCGATTTCATGCGCGATGTCGTCGCGATCTGGGAACAGGTGGAAAGCGGGCAACCGACGGTGCATCGCGCGGCGCTGCATCAGCGGCGACCGAAAGATTGCGAGATCGTGAAATTTCCGCCGCTCAGCGCCCTGTTCCTCTGGCCGTTCTCCGGCAACGATCCCCGTGTGGCAGCGGATCCGGATCGTTACCCCTGGCCGGACTCCATCGGCGCCGTGCTGTCCACGGAAACCCTGGACGACGATGCGCTGTTCGATCGTTACATGGAACTGACAACCGAGCGCATGCCGGATTTGAACCGCCGGTTGCGGATCGATGCCGGGCGGTGGGCGGCGACGGATGCGCTGGCGGACATTCAGATGGGCGAATGGGTGGCGCAGAATTTCCGCTCGACCAAGCTGTTCCATACCTCGGGCCACATTGCCAGCGCCGCCACTTCCCGGCTGTTCAAGCAGTTGCTGAACGCGACCCGCAGCCTGGACCGGCGGCGGATCGGCACGGCGCTGGCGGAAACGGATACGTTGCTGCGGCGCCACCAGGGGCAGGATTTCGAATGCGTGCCGATCCACCCGCTGGTTGCCGCAAACCTCGATCTGCGGTGGTACGACCCCGACGCGCTGTATCGCTGGCATGGGCACGAATGGACGTTCCGCCAATACGTTCTGCACTATATCCGCTGGCTGCCCTATATGGACTAAATCGCCCGCCATCCGCATAACGCCGCCGACCCTATCGAGAGAGACCATTATGGCCACCAACGACCTGCTTGCGACGATCGCCGGAACGCTGGGCATTCCTCCGGCCGAGGTCACCGAGGCGTCGGACATGACCAACACCCGCAAATGGGACAGCCTGCGGCAGGTCATGCTGATGACCGAGCTGGAAACCGCTTATGGCATCGAGTTGACCGACGAGCAGATGACGGAAGCGACGTCGGTGACAAAAATCCGCGCCGTCCTACAAAGCCACGGCGTCGCGTAATACCGGTCGGCTACACTTGGCCGCATTCGCGGCCTACCCCAGCTGAGCGCAGACCAGCGATATCGTGCGAAACGCGATCGCTAGGCGGCGTTCGTCGTTCTCCCCGGCGACATCGCGCGGGCTTGCGGCGCAGGGGTGTTCCAGCAGAATTTCCACGGTTTCGCGACCCTGCACCAGATCGCCCGGCACGGAACAACCGACCATGCCGCGTTCGAGGACTTCGAACCGATGGACCGGGGTGCCATTGATCGACACTGCCAGGGTCTGCCGCGGCACCGACGGCGGCGCCATGTATGGGATCACGTCCATCTCCAGCCAATAATCGCTGGCGACCGGCGGGGCGTCGATCGTCAGCAGGCTGCGATCCTCGATCGACCAGGTGAACCCGTTCTCCGGCTTCGACCACCCAAATCCGGTGCTGGGTTCGGAATTGCCGTCTGCCCCGAAGGTCAGATCCACGCGCGCAGGCGGGTCGGCGTGCGGGCGCGGCGGGGGCGCGGCCTCGGCCGAACCGGCATGGCGCGCGGGCCAGAGGGTCCAGGCGCGGCGCAGAACGGTCAGCCAGGTTTCGGTGTCGAGATTGGGGACGTTGTCGCGCGGCGCCAGCCACTTCACGTAGCCGACCATGAAGGCGCGATCGATGACAACGACGCTGCCGGGCGGATGGCCGGGGCAGGCTTGCGTGACCCACAGCAAGGTGGATGGCCCAAAGCGCGACAGGGCGGCCCTGAGATCGACGAGGTCGGCGGCGCTCAAGGGCTCGTTCTGGCGGAAAACGAAAATCTTCTCGGGGGCTTCGAGGTCGTCGAGGAACGCATCGACCAGGAAGCGCACGTTCCTTATATGCCGACGATGCAGGGCTTCGGGGTCGTCGTCGCCGATTTTCACATTGGCGTGATAGATGAAATCGTACTTGGCGAGCTTCACCATATACTCGCCGTTCTCCGGCTGAATGTGCACATATTCCGGATCGGCCATGCCTTCGAACCGCGCATCCATACCGCGCAGCAAATGCCGCAGCGGTGCCCCGGCGAAACGGAATAGGCCAAGGGGTTCGGCCCCGGCCATGCGTTGGACGAGGCCGAGTTCGCAGTTGTCGCCGAGGCTTTTGAATTGCAGCACCAGATCGCGATCGCTCAAAGCAGCGACCGCAGGTGCGATGTCGGACAACTGGTTCATGACGTCGTTGCACTTTCTTGCTGGCGGCCAGCCCGCTGCGCATCGATATACCCCGAGGCAAGCGGTCTTCACAACGCGATAGCGCAGGGATCCGGAACGGCTCTATAAGAGGGGCGAAAAAAAATTGGAAGGGACCCCCTGCATGCTCGACCATACCATCGCCCCGGCCGCGTTCCTGGCAGCGCTGCGGCAGGGCTTCGGGGGCAAGGCGCCCACGCTTCCGACCATCTTCCAGACCGGCGATCTGATCGACGAAACCAGCATCGATACCGTGCCCGTCGGCACCCCGACCCAGCGCATCGCCGTGCTCGGCGCCACCACGATCGACTATCTGCGCCGCGCCGTGGCCTGCGGCGTGCTGCGGGAAGGCGTGTTCCCGATCGTGTACCAGGCGCCCTTCGGGTCCTATGTGCAGGAAGTCCTCGACCCCCGCTCCGCCCTGCACGCGTTCAAACCGGAATTGGTGGTGATCGCGACGCATTGGCGCGACTTGACGACCGATATGCCGATCGGCTGCACCCAGGCCGACGTCGATGCCGCTATCGAAGCCCAGATCGGCCTGTTCCGGGGCATTTGGGGCAAGCTCACCGCCGCCGGGGCGAAGATCGTGCAGCATCTGGTCGTCCCGCCGCAGCAGCGGTTTCGCGGTGTGGCGGAGCGGGTTGCACCGGCCTCGCCAGCCAATCGGATCCGGCGGTTGAACGATAAATTGCTGGAAGCCGGCAATGGGCTGGTGACCTGGATCGATATGGAAGCAGTGGCCACCAAAACCGGTACCGCGCGCTTCTCGCCCGCGAAATTCTATTATCAGGCCAAGCTGGATTTCGATCAGCGCTGGCTGCCCGATTACCTCGCGCCGTTCCAATCCGCATGGCGCTCCGCCAATGCCAAGGCGAAAAAGGTGCTGGTGCTCGACCTCGACAACACGCTCTGGGGCGGCGTCATCGGCGACGACGGCGTCGAAGGCATCAAGCTCGGCGCCGCCTCCCCGGCTGGCGAAGCGTTCGAAGACTGGCAGCGCTATATCAAGGGCCTGAGCGAACGCGGCATCATCCTGGCCGTCTGCTCCAAGAACGCACCGGAAATCGCCGAAACCGGCTTTACCCACCCGAACAGCGTGCTGAAACGCGAGGATTTCGCGGCCTTCGAATGCTCCTGGTCCGACAAGGCCGGCGGCATGAAGCGGATCGCGCAGACCCTGAATGTCGGCATCGACAGCTTCGTGTTCTGCGACGACAACCCCGCCGAGTGCGAACTCGTGCGCCAGGAACTGCCGGAAATCGGGGTGGTGCATATGGGCACCGACCCCGCCGCCTTCATCGATCTGTTCGATGCCGGTCACTGGTTCGACATGCAATCGTACACGAACGAGGACCTCGGGCGCGCCCAGGCCTACGCAGCCCGTGCGGCGGCGTTGGCGGAACAGGCGGAAGCGACCGACATCGGCGGTTACCTCGCCGGCCTGGATATGAAGGGCAAACTCTACCGACCGGATGAGGCCGATATCGCCCGCGTCGCGCAGTTGGAACTGAAAACCAACCAGTTCAACGTCACCACCCGCCGCTACTCCGAAGCGCAGGTGCGCGGCTTCATGGACCGCAACGATGCCGTGGTGCTGGCGTTCCGGCTGGCGGACCGTTTCGGCGACCATGGGCTAACATCGACGCTGGTGGCGTTCAAGGAAGACGATGCCATGCGCGTCGATAGCTGGCTCATGAGCTGCCGGGTGTTTTCCCGTTCGGCCGAGCAGTTCATTTTGAAAGGCCTTATCGACATCGCGGAGGGTATGGGCGCGACCAGCCTCATCGGCGAATACACGGCAACGCCGAAAAACGACGTCGTGGCCGATGTCTATCCCCGCATGGGCTTCACCCTGCGCGACGACGGCTTGTTCGAACGCCCGATCGGCGACGGGGCGGCCGACCTCGTCACCTACATCGCCGGCACCTAACCGCTCGGCCTGGGCGGGGGCCGATCGTCGCGCTGCAATTCAATCCCGGTTCCGCCCAACCAGCGCCCGCACTTTTGCCTGCACCGCCGCGATGTCGTTCGGCATGACGTCGAAACGCTCCTCCCGCTCGAACAGATCGGCCATCCGCAGCGGGAGCGCCGGGCGCAGGCCGGTGGCGCGTTCCATCGCATCGGGGAATTTGGCCGGATGCGCCGTCGCCGCCGTCACCGTCGGCACGCCTTGACCGGGCGCATGCGCTCGGGCAGCCGCTATACCTATGATCGTATGCGGATCGGCGAGATACCCGGTTTCCGCGTGCAATTGCCGGATTGCCGCCTCGGTCCCCGCGTCGTCCAACCGGAACCCGTGCAGGACGCCGCGGGCGCGATGCCAAATGGCATCGGACACCGGCATGCGCCCGGTTTCGCGGAACACGCGCATGGTTTCTGCCAGCGCGACGGGATCGCGATCCATCAGTTCGAACAACAAACGCTCGAAATTGGAGCTGACCTGGATGTCCATGCTGGGCGACAACGACGGTTCGACCGGCACCATCGACATATCGTTCTTGTCGAGGAATCGATACAAAATGTCGTTCCGGTTCGATCCAACAATGAGGCGCGCGACCGGCAGCCCCATCCGTCGGGCGGCCCAGGCGGCGAGGATATTGCCGAAATTGCCGGTCGGAACACTGAAAGCGACCTCTCGATCCGGGGCGCCAAGGGCGAGGGCGGCGGCCACGTAGTAGGGGATTTGGGCGGCGATGCGGGCCCAATTGATAGAATTGACAGCAGACAAACGAACTTCGTTGCGGAACGGTGCGTCGGCGAACAGCGCCTTCACCATATCCTGGCAGTCGTCGAAGGTGCCTTCCAACGCGATATTGCCGACATTGGGGGCGTGCACGGTCGTCATTTGCCGCCGCTGCACCAAGCTGGTGCGCTCGTGCGGGTGCAGGATCACGATATCGACCCGCTCGCGCCCGGCGCATGCCTCGATGGCGGCGGACCCGGTATCGCCCGACGTTGCCCCGACGATGGTCACGCTTGTGTCGCGCTGGGTCAGCACATAATCGAACAGCCGCCCCAGCACCTGCATGGCCATGTCTTTGAACGCGAGCGTCGGGCCGTGGAACAGCTCTTGCGTAAACAGATGCGTGTCGAGCTGGATCAAGGGTGCGACGGCGGGATGGCCGAAGCCGGCGTAGGCATCCTCGCAAATTTTTCGCAGTGTTTCGAAGGGGATGGAGTCGCCGATAAAGGGTTGCATCACCCGAGCGGCGAGGGCGTGGTAGGGCAGGCCGCGCATGGCGCGCCAGTCGGCGGGGGCGAAATGCGGCCAGGATTCGGGCACGAACAGCCCACCGTCCTCAGCAAGGCCGGCAAGCAGGACATCGGCGAAGTCGCGAGCCGGGGCCCGACCGCGTGTGGAGATATAGCGCATTGCCGCAGTTTAGCGCGGCCGGGGAAGCGGTGCGAGAGGGGGCGGGGACCGGTTTCTATATCCAGATGACTATAACGACCAAGATATGACATTGCCTCCAACATACGGTCCGGCTAGTTTGGAAAAAACTCGGAGTCCAGGTCATGGCGGGTCCTTTCGATTGGTCGATCAAAATCGTGCCTGCGGACGGCGGAAAAGGCTTCGCCTTTCAGCCGGATGTCGTCCCGCCGGTCGCGCCGAATGCCACGCTTTTTGCCCAGGCCGCCGATATCGTCAGTTGGGGTAACGAAACCGACACAGCCCACACCCTGACGATGTCCACCGGGCAGACCGTGACCTGCCCGGCGAACGGGTCCTCGACCCCGCAATATGTCGTGTTGGGCAAGCCCAACGACACGATATCCTACCGATCGTCGGTCGATCCGGCGATCGTAGGCACCATTACGCTGACGACGTTTTAACAACGAAATCGCCCAAAACCGGGGAGCGTACTATGAAGTTCCATCGCTTACGCCATATCGCGGCCGGGATCGTCCTGGCCGGAGCAGCGTTCGTCGGACAGAACGGGGCAGCCACCGCGCAGCCGGTTTTGCCGCCATGCCCAGCCCCCACGAAGGTGCCGGAAATCGTTTCCGAGGGTGGCAGGCTGCGCGGCACCATCGTCCTGCGCGACGGGCAGGAAGCCGTTCCCGCCACCGCTGCCGGCAGTTGCGTGGCGCAGTTGTTTCGGTTCTATCAGGACAAGGAACCCGCCCCCGGTGCGCCGCCGAGCTTTACCCTGCCGCAAACCGGCCCCACCTTGCGGGCTAGGTTGGGCGATATCGTCGAGCTGACATTTCTTAACCAGATCAATACCTTGAACTACGGTAACTCGATCGACCACGCTGAAAAGGGCCAGGGCTGCGACACCAGCACCGGCGGCTATCCGCGTTTGCGCGTGGGCGCCGATGCCGTCTTGTCGGACGTATCCGACAGCATGCCGAACTGCTTCCACGGATCGAGCACCGGCAATCTGCATTTCCATGGCACCCACACCAGCCCGACCTCGACCGGCGACAACGTTTTCCTCGGCGTCCGTCCCTCCCCGCGCGACAAGGGCGTGCCCACCGTCACCGGGGCCAGCGTGAAGGCGGATTTCGACACGTTCTTTCGGAACTGCGAACAGCAATTGCGGGCCAACAATCTGAACCAGTGGCCGGTCACCTGGAAGGACATGCCCAACACCTGGACCATGGTCGGCCCGCAATCGCAGCGCACCCTATTGCAGGCCTACGACAAGACCGTGCCGGCCGATCAGGCGCTTTGGCCCATCGACCAGAAGCAGTACGACCAGGGCCTCTGGCCGCAATACAGCATGGGTTCGTTCCCCTATTGCTTCGTCCTGCCGCGCTACAGCCCGACCGGTCAGGTCCGCATGGGCCAGGCGCCGGGCACGCAATGGTATCATGCGCACAAGCACGGCTCGACCTTCCTGAACGTATCCAACGGCATGGCCGGCGCATTCATTATCGAGGGCGACGATTACGACGGCAAACTCAATGTGCTGTACAATCAGTTCCGTACCGACAGAGCCTCCGACTGGACCCGCCAGCAGCCGACTTTGGTGGTGAACCAGATCGGCTCCACCCCGCATTTGGAACGCCGCGCCGACAAGGCCACGGCCTTTGGACCGGTCGCCGCGTTCTCCGTCAACGGCGTGCCGAACCCGGTCCTTACGATGTATCCTGGCGAAGTACAGATGTGGCGCATCGTCAACGCATCCTCGGTCAGCGGCTTCTGGCTGCCCGCGCTTCCCACCGGGTTCGAGTGGCGGCAACTGGCGCAGGACGGCGTGCAGTTCGACGATGGAAACTACCAGACCCGCGCCCAACGCCCCGTGTTCGTCGCAGCCGGCAACCGCATCGATCTCCTGGTGCGGGCGCCGATCCTGCATGCGCTGAAAGGCCCGACCCCGGCCGATAAAACCGCCGTGCCGGAAGTCTTGAGCTTCCCGGTCCAGGTGCAACAGGCCGTGTCCGTCGCCCGCGCCGTCGGCGTCGGTCAGGGTGCTGCGGCGCCGACCACGCTGCTGACCGTCAATGTCACCGGACGCGGTGCGCCGATGCCGCTGATGCGGACCGCTCCGCCGCGCCCGACATTCCTGAAGGACATCGACGCCGGGGAGGTGACCAATCGTCGCGATCTGGTCTTCGCGAGCACCGGGGCCGCCGGCATCCGCCAGCACACCATCAACGGCGCCAAATTCGATCCGGAAACCCCGCTCAAAATCGACCGTGTCAATACCGTCGAGGAATGGACGATCTACAATACCAAGGATGCCGCCGGCCCGGGCACCATCGACCATCCCTTCCATATCCACATCAACCCGTTCCAGGTCACCGAGGTCTTCAGCCCCAATGCTCCGCTGCTGAACACGCAAGGGCAGGTCGTGCTGGACAGCACCAACAAGGCGCTGCCGCTCTATGTCATTGCGCCGACGCAGCCGGTTCTGGTGCCGGGGCAATGCTGGCTGAACCCGAACAACACCACGACCTGGAAACCCTGCGACGCGCCCGGCGGGCCGCCCAGTGCCAGGACCAACATCTGGTGGGATGTGTTCCCGATCCCGGCCGCCGGCCAATACACCCCGCCCAAGCCGGCGGAAGGTGCCGCACCCCCGCCGATTATCATTCCCGGCTACTTCAAGATGCGCAGCCGGTTCGTCGATTACGGCGGGTCCTACGTCATGCATTGCCACATCCTGCCGCACGAAGATCGCGGCATGATGATGAGCGTGGAGGTCGGGCCCAGCCATTCTCAGGCGTTCCAACATCACTGACGCCGCCCAGCGCCCCGCCCAGCGCCCGATGGCATCGGTCTACGATGCCATGGCACCGGGCTTCGATCGGCGACGATCGCTGCCGGACGGCGTGCCGGAAGCCATTCGGGTCGCCGTGCGGCGCGCGGTCGGGGATGGCGCTATCCTCGACCTCGGTGCCGGATCGGGTCGCATCGGGCGCCCGTTCGTTGCGCATGGCGACGACTATACCGCCGTCGATCTGTCCTTCGGCATGCTGCATACGTTCGCCGATCGGCAACCGAGCGTAAGGGCGGTGCAGGCGGATGGGATGCGGTTGCCGTTCGCCGATGGGCGGTTCGGCGGCGTCGTGCTGGTGCAGGTCCTCAGCGGCGTGCCGGGCTGGCGCCATTTGCTGACCGAGGCGCTGCGCGTCCTCCGCTCCGATGGCGCATTGCTGCTGGGCCGGGTGGTCGCGCCCGACGACGGGATCGATGCCCGCATGAAAGCCCAACTCGCCGCCATCCTCGCGGCGATGGATACCCACCCCTATCGCGACAAACCCCGCGACGATGCAACCGCTTGGCTGGCCCGCGCGCATCCGGACCATACGACCGAAACCGTCGCGACCTGGACCGCCAGCCGCAGCCCGCGCGCCTTTCTCGAACGCCATGCCGGCGGCGTGCGGTTTTCGGTTCTGCCGGAACCGGTTAAAGTTACGGCACTGCAACGCCTCACCGAATGGGCAAACGGCTGGTGCACCGACCTCGATGCGCCGTTTGCCGAACAATATCGTTTCGAACTATCGCATTATCGCCCCCAACCAAGGACGCCAGACTGAATGTCCAACGCGGTCACAAACTCGATGCTGACGGAGCTGGGCAAGCGCCTGGTCGGCGGCTCCCTCAGCGATGAGGCGCTGATGCGCGCCACTGGCGACACACCGGATTTCGCCATTCTGCCCTGGGCCAACGTCGTGAAGATCGGCGGTCAGAGCATCATGGATCGCGGCCGCGCCGCGTTGATGCCGGTGGTCGACGAAATCGTCGCCAACCTGCCGCATCACAAGATGATCCTCGGCACCGGGGCGGGCACAAGAGCCCGGCACATTTACAGCCTCGCCATCGATCTCGGGCTCCCCGTCGGCGTCCTCACCGTGCTCGGCACCGCCGTCGCGTGGCAGAACGCGCAGATGCTGCAATATCTCCTGGCGCGGCATGGCATCGCCTTCCTCGAACCCGAGGGGTTCCCGATGCTGACCCATTACTTGATGGAACGCGGCGCGGTGATCTGCCAAGGCATGCCGCCCTATAAATTATGGGAGCAAAACCCCGATCTCGGCCGCATCCCGCCGCAACGCACCGATACCGGCTGCTTCCTGATCGCCGAGGCCTATGGCGCCCGCAAGATGATCTACGTGAAGGACGAAGACGGGCTGTTCACCGCCGATCCGAAGAAGGACAAGAACGCCACCTTCATCCCCCGGATCTCGGTGCGCGAGCTGCTGGCGATGGATCTGAACGATCTGGTGGTCGAACGAGCGGTTCTCGAAATGATGACGAACGCGCGCCAGATCAAGGAAATCCAGTTCGTGAACGGGCTGAAGCCCGGCCAGCTCACCGCCGCGCTGAACGGCGAACCGGTGGGAACGATTATTTACAACGACCTCGCAACCCCGGGACAAAAGCTATGACCGTTTCGCCGACTGCCGGGGCGCAGCACGTGGTATCCCCGTTGATGCGGGAATCCCTGATGGACAAAGGCGTCCTCGCCAGCACCGAAACGCCCGTGCGCCGTATCCTGCCGCATCTGAACGTGGTGCAGATCGGCGGGCTGTCGATCATGGACAAGGGCAACGCGGCGGTGATGCCGTTGCTGGACGAAATCGTTGCCAATCAGGCAGAGCACACCCAGGTCATCGGGGTCGGCCCAGGCGTGCGGGCGCGGCATATCCTGTCGGTGGGCCTGGACCTCGGTCTGCCCACCGGCGCACTGGCAACCCTGTCGGCGAAATCCAGCGCGCAGAACGCCTATATGGTGTCCTGCCTGCTGGCGAGCCAGGGTTTCGTTTACCTCGAAGCGCCGTTCATCGTGCAATTGCTGCCCGCCATGCTGGCCGCAGCGCGCGGCGCGGTGTTCAACGGCATCCCGCCCTACGATCTGTGGGAGCATCCCCCGGCGCTGGGCAAAATCCCCCCGCACGGATCCGACGCCGGCTCCTATCTGGTCGGTGAGGTCTTCGGTGCGCGCAACGTCATTTTGATCAAAGACGTCGATGGGCTCTACACCGCCGATCCGAAAACCCATCCCGATGCGCAATTCGTGCCGGATATAAGAGCGGGGGAATTGATGGCAATGCGGTTGAAGACGTTGCCGGTGGAGCCGGTGGTGCTGGAGTTGCTGACGCGCTCCAAATTGGTCAAATCGATCCGATTGATCAATGGACTGGTGCCCGGCAACCTGACCAAGGCCCTGGCCGGGGAAAACGTGGGAACGATCATCAGGGCGTGATCCCTGCGCGTTCTGCTATGATGCCCCAGGTGGAAGCGCTAGCATCTGGGGGAAACGTCCCCCTGTCCCGCGAGCGCCATCATGAAACGTCTGGCCGGTTTCCTTCCCGCGCTGCTGCTGGTCGCGCTTGCCGTGGTTTTGGTAAGCCGCCAGATGCATCGCGGCCCGGCGAGCGCCAGCCAGACGGCGACCGTCGTCGCGGCACCGGCCATCCCGGCGGTACCATCGGTGCAACTTCCCGCCCCAGTTGCCACCCCGGTTCCTGCCGCGACCCCGGCCCCTGTCGCCGCCCCAGTCCCGGCAGCGTTCGCCTTCGTGCGCAGCGTCGTCGATCTGACCCAGGCTCGCCCCGGCGCCTGCCTGGAATTCACCGCCGCCCTCGATCCACGGCCCGAAACCAAATACCGCGATTGGGTCGAACTCACCCCCGCCCCCGACGCGCAGTACCGGGTGCGGGATCGGGCCTTGTGCATCGACGGCCTGACCCTCGGGCGCAAATACCGGGTCGCGATCGCCGCCGGCCTGCCCGCCCGCGACGGGGACAAACTGGCCGCCGCAACCACCGCGACGATCGAATTCGCAGAGCGGCCGAAAATGGTCGGCTTCGGCGGGCAAGGCTTCATCCTCAGCCGCGATAGCACCGCCGCCGGGGTGACGGTCGATACCGTCAACATCGATACCGTCGCAATCGAGGTGCTGCGCATCGGCGATCGCCTCGCGCCCGCCACGCTTAAGGCCCTGCGCAGCGAGCAGCCGAACGACACCTACCGTCTGAACGAACTGGTCGATCGGTCCGCCCGCAGCGTGTGGTCCGGCAGCATGGAAACCAAAGGCCCCCGCAACGAGGTCGTGCACACCGCCTTCCCGCTGAACCAGGCAACCGAACCCCGCCAGCCCGGCGTTTATCTAATCGTGGCAGCCAATCAACCCGACTTGCGGCCGCGCGCAGCGGACAAGCCATTCCTCTGGCAGCGGAGCGAGAGCTACGAATTCGCCACCCAGATCGTGGTGCAAACCGATATCGCGCTGACCACCGTCACCGCCGCCGACGGCCTGCACGTCTTCGCCCGTTCGCTCGCCACCGCCGCCCCGCTGCCAGGGATCGAGGTGCAGTTGCAAGCCCGCGACAGCCAGTTGCTGGGCAAGGCCATGACCGATGCGACCGGCCATGCGGTGCTGCCGCCGGGGCTGTTGTTGGGCAGCGGGGCCGCATCCGCCGCCAGCGTGGTCGCCTTCGGGCCGAACCAGGATTTCGCCATCCTGGACGCGACCCAATCCGCCTTCGACCTGTCGGATCGCGGCGTTGCCGGGCGGGACGTGCCCGGCCCCTTGGATGCGTTCGTCTACACCGATCGCGGCATCTACCGGCCCGGCGAGCATATCCATGCCATGGCGCTGCTGCGCGATCGCCTCGGCGCCGCGCTGGACGACGGCGGCGTAACCCTGTCGCTGCATCGCCCGAACGGGGTGGTGTTCAAGCGCGCCGTGCTAGCCCCGCAACCGGCCGGGGGTTTCCGAGCGGACTACGATCTGCCGGATACCGCCAGCCGTGGGGTTTGGCGGCTGATCGCCACCGACCCCGACGAAAAAACCATCGGCGAGACTCGCTTCGAAGTGCAGGATTTCGTCCCGCAGCGCATCAAGGTCGCCGTCCGATCCGAAGCCGCGCGCCTGGCACCCGGCGACACCGTCTCGATCGATATCGACGGGCGCTTTCTCTATGGCGCGCCGGCCGGGGGCCTGGGGGCCGAGGCGCATATGAACATCGCCGTCGATCCCGCGCCCTTCCCGCAATCCGCGCAAGGCTACCGGTTCGGCCTGGATGGGGCGGATTTCAAACCGATCGAAGCCGACCTGACCGCGACCCCGGCCAACGCCGAGGGCCACGCCGTCGCCACCGGCAAGCTGGATGTCGTCCCGCCGCCGAACGTCGCCCTCAGGGCCACCATCGTCGCCGGCCTGCAAGAACCGGGCGGCCGAGTCACAACCGAATCCGTCTCCCTGCCGATTCGAGGCGGCAAATCGACGATCGGAATCCGCCCCCGCTTTAAAGCTGCGCAAGTTCGCGAAGGCGACGAGGCCGGCTTCGAAATCCTAACCGTCGATAACGACGGCAAGCCGCTCGGCGGCCACCTGCATTGGACGCTGATCGAACAGGTGCACCGCTACGACTGGTACCTCGCGAGCGGGCGGTGGAATTTCCATCGGACCGATTCGGAAAAAGCCATCGACTCCGGCGATCTGGACGCAACCCCGGATCGGCCCGCCGTGCTGGTGCGTAAATTCGGTTGGGGCGACTACCGGCTCGCGATCGAAGGCGCCGACAACGCCGCCGCCAGCTTCGCCTTCCGTTCGGGCTGGGCCGCCACCGATGGCGCGGCCGACACCCCCGACAAGGTGGAGGTTACGGTCGAACGCGACCGCTATAAAGTTGGCGAAACCGCCCGCGTGCGCATCGTCCCCCCCTTCGCCGGCAAAGTGCGGCTCATGCTCGCTCGGGATAAAGTCTTCGAAATCCGGGAGTTGGATGTGCCGCAGGACGGCGCGACGGTGGAAATCCCGGTCGGCGCGGATTGGGGCAGCGGCGCTTATGCCATGGCGTCGCTCTACCGGCCGGCCGACGGCGGGCGCGGGCATCTGCCGATCCGCGCCATCGGGTTGGTCTGGGTGGGCGTCGATCCCGGCGCGCATCTGTTGCAAGTCGGCCTGAAGGTGCCGGCGAAAGTCCTGCCGCGCCAGACCGTGCGCCTGCCGCTGACCATCGCCGGCGGCGTCCCGAAGGAGAAGGTGTTCGCGACCGTGGCAGCGGTGGACGAGGGCATCCTGCAACTGACCCGCTTCAAGTCCCCCGATCCGGAGAAATATTATTTCGGGCAACGCCGCCTCGCGGTCGAAATACGCGACGATTACGGCCATTTGCTGGACGGCACCCAAGGCGAGGTCGGCAAGATCCGCAGCGGCGGCGACGCTTTCGGCGGCAAGGGCCTGCCCGTCGTGCCGACCCGATCCGTGTCCCTGTTCCAGGGGCCGATCGAGGTCGCGGCCGATGGCACCGCGTCGATCCCGATCGAAATCCCGGATTTCGAGGGCGAGTTGCGCATCATGGCCGTCGCCTACAGCCACTCCGCGATCGGCAAGGCCGAGGCCGCGTTGACAGTGCGCGATCCCGTCGTCCCCGATCTGGCCATGCCGCGCTTCCTGGCACCGGGCGACAACGGCAAAATGACCCTGCTGGTGGACAATCTGGACGGCGAAGCCGGTGTCTACAAAGCCGTCCTCACGGTGTCCGGCGCCGCCACCATCCCCGGCGCAAAACCGTGGCAGGCGAACTTGAAAAAGGGCGAACGCGCCGTCGCGACCTTCCCCCTGCTGGGTTCGGAAGAAGGCATCGCCGCCGTGACCGTCGCCCTGACCGGCCCGAAAGACCTGTCCGTTGTGCGATCCTGGTCGATCGCCATCCGCCCGGCGCATTATCCGATCATGCTGGAATCCGTTGTCCTGCAAAAGCAGAACGAACCGTTCAAGCTCGATCCCACGACGATGGAAGCGTTCGTGCCCGGCAGCGCCGCCGTGCAGATCGGCTACGCCCGCTTGGCCGGCATGGATGTCGCCGGCCTGCTGCAATCGCTGTGGCGCTATCCCTACGGCTGCACCGAACAACTGGCATCGACGGCCTTCCCGCTCACCTACTACGACGACCCCGCTTTGAGCAGCGGGTCCGGCGACAAGGCCGAGGTGCGCAAGCGCGTGCAAACGGCGATCGATCGCATCGTCGATCGCCAGGACCCCGAGGGCACCTTCGGCCTCTGGCGGGCCGGCGACGGGTTGGCGAGCCATTGGCTCAATCTCTACACCCTGGATTTCCTGCTGCACGCCAAGGATACCGGCTACGACGTGCCGGATTCCGCCATCGAGCGCGGCTATGCCAATGCCGAGGCGATTTTCCGTGGCAGCAACGACGCCGCCACCGCGCCGGGCAGCCGGGGCGACGCTGCGGCCTATGCCGCCTGGTTGTTGGCCCCGGCGCATCGGGTGGACCTCGGCCGTTTGCGGCAAATCCACGACGGGCTGCAAATCCGGCCGACCGCCGTCGCCTGGGACACGGCCAAGGACAACCGCACGGTCGCCAATCCGCTGGCCCTGGCGCAGTTCGGCGGCGCCCTTGCGACCCTCGGCGACCGATCGCGCGGGGCCGCTGCCCTCGGCCTCGCGATCGAGAGCCTGGAACGGCCCTTCGTCGCCGAATGGTGGGAAACCACCGGCTATTGGTCCCGCCTGCGCGATGCGGCCGGCATCCTGGCCGTCGCGGCCGAGAGCGAGCAACTGCCCGCAACCCGGCCGTTGCTGCCGCGTCTGCAAGCGCTGAGCAAGTCGCCCAGCCAACTCACCACCCAGGAAAAGGCGTGGCTGCTGGTTGCCGCGCATGCGGTTTCGGCCGGCGATCAATCCCTCGGCCTCACGGTCAACGGTCAGCCGATCGACGCCGCGCGCGGGCAGGCCGTGCTGCGCCCGAGCGCGGCCGAGATTGCGGCGGGGTACAGTGTCGTCCCGACCGGGCAGGATTTGTGGCGCACCACGATTGTCCGCGGATCGCCCAAACTGGCGCCGCCGGCCCTGGCCAACGGGCTGTCGCTGACCCGGCAATTCTTCGCCCCCGACGGCACCAAACTCGACCCGTCCAGTCTGCCGCAGAACCGGCGTTTCATGGTCGTGCTGCAAGGCGGTGCAACCGATCGGGCGACGCACCGGCTGGCCCTGGTGGATCTGCTGCCGGCGGGATGGGAGATCGAAGGCATCGTCAAACCGGAACAAGCGCCGGCCTTCCTCGGTCAGCTCACCCGGCCCCGCGCACGGGAGGCACGGGACGATCGACTGGTCGTGGCGCTGGATGTGGGGGAGGACGGGTACTGGTATCGCGATTGGGTCACCGACGAGGACAAAACCGCCGATACCGAGGCACGCAAGGGCCGCTTTACCGTGGCCTATATGGTCCGAGCGACGACGCAAGGCGTGTTTACGCTGCCGGAGGCGGTGGTGGAGGATATGTATCGTCCCGGCGTCATGGCCCGCACCTCGTCCGGGCAGGTGCGGGTGACCGAGCCGTGACCCCAACGGTCCGGCGCGCAAGCCGGGGCCGGCGCGCGTGGTTCGTGCTCGGTCTCTTGTGCGTCGGCCTCGGTTCGGCCGTGCTGCTCGACCGCTGGCGGCCCCCCGATCTCCGGCGTTGGCACGATCTGTCGTCGGTGGTGCTGGCTGCCGATGGGGCCTCGGTGCTGAACGTATCGACAACCCGGGACGGCATGTGGCGGCTGGCGACGCGGGCGGATGCCGTCGATCGGCACTACCTCGATATCCTGCTGGCGGCCGAGGACCACCGGTTCCACACCCATCGCGGCATCGATCCCCTCGCCGCCGCCCGCGCCGCGTGGCAACTCGGCACCAACCGACGGATCGTTTCCGGCGGGTCCACCCTGACAATGCAGGTCGCTCGCCTGCTGGAACCGCATCCGCGATCGATCCTGGGCAAGCTGCACGACGTCCTGCGCGCGATCCAGTTGGAGGCGCATTTCGACAAGGACGAAATCCTGGCGATGTATCTGACCCTCGCCCCGTTCGGCGGCAATGTGGAGGGGGTGCGCGCCGCGTCGCTCGCATGGTTCGGGCACGAGCCGGATCGACTGACCCCCGGCGAGGCAGCGATCCTGGTCGCCCTGCCGCAACGCCCCGCCGCGCTGCGCCCCGATCGCCATCCCGCCGCCGCCACCGCCGCCGCATCGCGGGTCCTGCACCGGCTGGCCGATGCCGGCCGCATCCCGCGCGCCGATGTGGAAACCCCGCCGCCCGCCATTGCCCAGCGCCACGCCTACCCGCGCATGGCGATGCATGTGGCGCAGCGGTTCCGCAACGACGGCGCCACACCCATTCGCACCACACTCGATGCCCGTATCCAGCCCGCCGTCGAGCGTCTGGCGACCGAGGCAGCCGCGCCCATGACCGATGGCGGCGATCTCGCGATCGTTGTCGTGGACAACCGCGATCTGTCGATCCGCGCCTGGGTCGGCGGGGTGCGCAGCGCCTTGGATCTGGTCCGGCGGCGGCGATCCCCCGGTTCGGCATTGAAACCGTTCATCTACGGTCTGGCGTTCGACGATCTCGCTCTGCTGCCCGACAGTCTGATCGAGGACCGGCCGATGCGCATCGGCGACTATGCCCCGGAGAACTTCGATCGCAGCTTCCGCGGCCAGGTCACCGCGCGGGAGGCATTGCAACAGTCGCTGAACGTGCCCGCCATCGCATTGCTGGACCGGGTCGGGCCGGGCCGTCTGGCCGCCACCCTACGGGAGGCCGGCGCCCGGCTCGAATTCCCCACCGGCGACGCTGCCCCCACCCTCCCGCTCGCACTCGGCGGCGTTGGGATCAGCCTGCTGGATCTGACGCGGTTGTATGCCGGGCTGGCACACGATGGGCGCAGCGCGCCGTTGCGCATCCTCGATACCCGCGCTCACGGCGCCGCAACCCTGATGACCCAGCACGCGGCGCGGACCGTGACCGACATCCTGCGCGGCTCCCCGCCGCCGGACGGGCGAATGCCGCGCGGGCTGATCCGCGATCCCCGGCCGATCGCCTACAAGACCGGCACATCGTACGGGTTCCGCGACGCCTGGGCGATCGGATATTCGCCGAGTTGGACGGTGGGCGTGTGGACGGGACGCGCCGACGGCACGCCGCGCCCGGGGGCTTACGGCCGCAACACCGCCGCGCCGCTGCTGTTCTCGGTGTTCGATCGCTTACCGGCGGAGACGGAGCCGGACCCGCTCGCCGCGACATCGGACACGGTCGCCGCCGCGCCGGTCCCGCGCGGACTGCGGTATTTCACCGAACGCGATGGGTTGCGACTGCCGGGGCGGGTCGCAGCGCCGCGCATTCAGTTTCCGCCGGATGGGGCGCTGCTCGACCTCGGGCGGGACAACGGCACGCGCGGTCCGATCCGCTTGGAGGCAAACAGCGGCACCCCGCCGTATCGCTGGTCGGTAAACGGCCTACCGGTCGCAGCACCGCGTTGGTCCGGCACGCCGAGCTGGCAGCCGGATGGGCCGGGTTTCGTGCGGGTGACGGTGGTCGATGCGGCCGGCCGCCGCGCCAGCGCCCAGGTGCGGGTGCGGTAGTTCGGAACACCGAATTGCCGGGGCGATCCGAAGACCGCCCCGGCGTTGTTATTACTTCACCGGGAAGTTGCACTTGGCGTTCAGCGGATGCAGCACGCCGGCGGGCGGGGTGGTGGTTATCAGCTTGTACAAATCCCACTCGCTTTTGCTCTCGGCCTTGGATTTGACCTGGAACAGATAGGCCGAAAACTCGCCGCGCCCGTCGGCACGCACACGGCCGGGGCCGAAGGCATCGTCGTCGGTCGCGATCGACTTCATGCGGGCGATGGTGGCAGCGCCGCTCTTTTTTGCCTCGGCCGCGCCCATGGCCTGCGCGGTCTTCAGGAAGTGGGTGGTAATGCCGTAGGTGCTGGCCTGCGCCTGATTGGGGTAGTTATTCGGCGACTTGGTCAGCAGCCGCTTGGTGAAGGCGCGCGTGCGATCGTTCAGATCCCAATAGAAGGTCTCGGTCGTGGTCAGGCCGGCGCAGGTTTCCAGACCCAACGAGTGCACGTCCTGCAAAAACAGCAGCAGCGGGGCGATCTTCATCGTCCGGTTCAGGCCGAATTCCGCCGCCTGCTTAATGCAGTTCTGCGTATCCAGACCGGCATTCGCCAGACCCAGCACCTTAGCGCCCGAGGCCTGCGCCTGCGTCAGATACGACGAGAAATCGGTGGTGTCGGGGAAGGGATAGCGCAGGTCGCCCTTCACCTCCCCGCCGCCGCCCAGCACCACTTCCTTGGTCAGATCCGCGAGCGACTGGCCGAACGCATAGTTGGCGGTGATGAAAAACCAGGACTTGTTGCCCTGCGCCATCAGCGCGCCGCCGGTGGAGTGGGCGTTTTCGTATGTATCGAAGCTCCAGACGATGGTGTTGGGGCTGCACTGGGCATCGGTCAACGCCGCCACGGTGGCCGACGCGTTGAGCATCATCTTGTCCTTTTCCTTCGCCACCTGGCCCACGGCCAGCGCGACGGACGACGTCGGCACGTCCAGGATGCCATCGACGCCCTGATCGAACCACTGGCGAGCAATCGAGGCCGCGACGTCCGGCTTGTTCTGATGGTCCGCGCTGATCAGTTCCACATCGAAACCGAGATGCGATTTCATCTCCTCGATCGCCAACTGCGCCGCAGCGACCGAGGTCGGACCGGTGTTGTCGCGATAGGTGCCGGAAAGATCCGTCAGCACCCCCAGTTTGATCGACGGCTTGCCCTGTGCTCGTACGCGGACGACGGGGGCGGCAGACAGGGCAGCGGCGGTGCCAAGCAGGCTCCGGCGGGATAGCGACATGGACGGTTTCTCCGGTCGATTGTTGGTGTTTCTACGCACGCTGGATTCTACGCACGCTGCGTTCTACGCACGCTGGGTTCTACCCACTCTGGCACAGGGGCCGTCAATACGATTTCGCTTGCCCAAGCACCCGCTCGGCCAAATAGCTGAGGATAAGCTCCCGGCTGACCGGTGCGATACGGGGAATAAGGCTTTCGCGAAACAACCGCTCGACGTGGTATTCCTGAGCATAGCCCATCCCGCCATGCGTCATCACCGCCTGTTCGCAGGCATGGTATCCGGCCTCGGCCGCCAGATATTTGGCGGCATTGGCCTCGATCCCGCAGTCGCGCCCGCTGTCGTAGAGCCATGCCGCCTTCATCGCCAGCAGATTGGCGGCCTCCAGCTCGGCCCAAAGGCGGGCGAGCGGGTGCTGGATCGCCTGATTCTGCCCGATTTGCCGGCCGAACACGGTGCGTTCGCGCGCATAACGGGCCGCACGATCGATCGCGCACCGGCCCATGCCGACCGCCTCCGCCGCAATCAGAATCCGCTCGGGATTCAAACCGTGGATCAGGTAGCGGAACCCCTCCCCCTCCTCGCCGATGCGGTCTTCGACGGGAATGCGCATGTTCTCGAAAAACACCATGTTCGAATCGACCGCATGCCGGCCCATCTTGTGGATCAGCCGCACCTCGGCATGCGCGCGGTCGAGGTCGGTGTAGAACAAGGTCATGCCCTGCGATTTGCGCTTCACCTTGTCCAGCGGGGTGGTCCGCGCGAGCAGCAGGATCTTGTTGGCAACCTGCGCGGTGGAGGTCCAGATCTTCGTCCCGTTCACCAAATAATGGTCGCCGTGCAAGTCCGCTCGGGTTGCGATTTCTGTCGTATTGAGCCCGGCATTCGGCTCCGTCACCCCGAAGCACGCCTTGTCCTTGCCCTGGATCAGCGGCGGCAACATGCGCTGCTTCTGTGCCTCCGTCCCATAAACGACGACGGGGTTCAGGCCGAAGATGTTGATGTGAATGGCCGAGGCACCCGACATCGCCGCCCCCGATTCCGCCACCGCCTGCATCATGATCGCGGCTTCGACGATGCCGAGGCCGGAGCCGCCGTAGGCTTCCGGCATGGCAATGCCGAGCCAACCGGATTCGGCCATGGTGTCGAAGAAGGCGTGCGGAAACACGGCGTCGGTGTCGCGGGCGAGCCAATAGGCGTCGTCGAATTTAGCGCAGACACGCAGCACCTGCTCACGGATCTGGGCTTGGGCGTCGGTCAGGGCGAAGTCCATGGACGGGGCTTTCCGGTGGGCGTTGGCTGCTGCTGGATTGTGTCATCTTTCGAGGCTCACGGGAACACCCGCGCGGCAGCGCGATGCGGCCGTCAGCGCGAGACCTGGACGCCAAATTTGACTAATATTGACAAAGACAGGCAGTTTCGATACGTTATTGTGATGGTTTTTCGGATCGCGATCCCGCCACCGGGCGGACAGCAACCCGCTTCCAGTGCGTCGCTGGTCACGCAGTTGGACCTCTATCGCATTGGCGATGCCACTGGCCCTGGTCTGGATGCCGTTCGGCCCGGAATCGACATCCGTGTGAAGCAGCTGAACGGGATGGATTGGGTCGATGGTACTCCTAAAGGTGGTGCTTCCACGCGGGCTTCACGCTACCAGCTTCGGCGCCCGTCCAGCAGATGGTGGTGCCTTCCCGCAGGATGTCGCTACTCCTCCCGTCTGATTATTCGGAATGATCATGGCGATCATTGGATGATCGAGCCGGCGGTCGATATGCGCCTTGCGGAGTATGTCGCCCTTCTTCGGGATCTAGGAGCATTATTTGTTTGAATGTGTATCACCCTGTGTCAGGATCATCGCATGACGCCCCTCTCGCTCACGGCTCTACGTTTCATTGGGCTGGCACTGGCACAGCACGGCAACCAGCAGCAGCAGGCTGAGTGGCGGACCTGGGCCAGCAAGCCGGCGCGTGACCTAGCCCCGCATCTCGCGCAGATCGCCCTCCATGCTTTGTCCGGGATGGCTTTGTCGTTTGAGGACCGCATCGCGGACGCAGCGACATCGTCATCCGAAGCCGCGCAACTGGAAAATGACCTCGGCTATATATCGGTCGTCGAAGCCATCCTGCTCGAGCATATCAATCAGCCCATCCGCGCCTACGGGTAACAAAGGGCTTTGACGACGGACGAGTCACCGTCAAAGCCCCCTGGTATTACTTTCCCCAGCGCCCTGGTTCGCGCCATAATCCCTGCATGTATACCCAGGCCCTCAACACCCGCGAAACCACCACGGAATCATCCCCGGACGCCGATCGATTCCAGGCGCGCATCGACGCCGAGGAACGGATCGAGCCGAACGATTGGATGCCGGACGCCTATCGCCGCAGCTTGGTGCGCCAGATCTCCCAGCACGCCCATTCCGAGGTGATCGGCATGCTGCCGGAGGGCAATTGGATAACCCGCGCCCCATCGCTACGCCGCAAAGCCGCACTGCTGGCCAAGGTGCAGGACGAGGGCGGGCACGGCCTTTATCTCTACTCCGCCGCCGAAACCCTGGGGGTGACGCGGGAGGAATTGCAAGACCAACTTCTGACCGGGCGGGCGCGCTATTCGTCCATTTTCAACTACCCGACGCTGACCTGGGCCGACATCGGCACCATCGGCTGGTTGGTGGATGGCGCGGCGATCATGAACCAGATCCCGCTCTGCCGTTGCTCCTACGGCCCGTACGCCCGCGCGATGATCCGCGTCTGCCGGGAAGAATCGTTCCACCAGCGCCAGGGTTTCGAAATCGTGCTGACGCTGTGTCGCGGCACGCCGGAGCAGAAGGCGATGGCGCAGGACGCGCTGAACCGCTGGTGGTGGCCGTGCCTGACGATGTTCGGCCCGCCGGACACCGACAGCCAGCACTCCGACACGTCGATGCAATGGAAGATCAAGCGCTTCACCAACGACGCCCTGCGGCAGAAATTCGTCGATGCGACGGTGCCGCAGGGGCATTTCCTCGGCCTGACGTTCCCCGACCCGGATCTGCACCTCGACGAAGCGACCGGGCATTGGCAATTCGGCGCCATCGACTGGGCGGAGTTTCGCGCCGTTCTCGCGGGCAACGGCCCATGCAATCGCGAACGCCTGGAAGCCCGCCGCAAAGCGCACGACGAAGGCGCCTGGGTGCGCGACGCCGCTTTGGCCTACGCCGCCAAGCAAAGGAACGCCGCATGAATACCCCGCTGTGGGAGGTTTTCGTCCGAGCCCGCAACGGGTTGGCGCATAAGCATGTGGGGTCGGTGCATGCGGCCGATGCGACCATGGCGTTGCAGGCCGCGCGCGACGTTTACACCCGCCGGGGGGAGGCTTTGTCGCTCTGGGTCGTGCCGTCGCACGCCATCGTCGCGTCCGATCCCGCCGATCGCGAGTCGCTGTTCGAGCCGACGGGATCGAAAATCTACCGTCACCCGACCTTCTACGAGGTGCCGGACGAAGTGGGGCACATGTAGGATGGCGACGACCTCGATCGCGCTGGACGAATCCCCCCGCATTCGAACCCTGCTGACGCTGGCCGACGACGCCCTGATTCTGGGCCATCGCCTGAGCGAGTGGACCGGGCACGCCCCGACGTTGGAGGAAGAACTGGCGCTGGCGAACATCGCCCTGGACCTGATCGGTCAGGCGCGCGCGCTGTACCAGGCGACCGGCATCGACGAAGACGCGCTGGCCTATCTGCGCGACCCGCACCAGTTTCGCAACGCGCTTGCGGTCGAACTGCCGAACGGGGATTTTGCCTTCACCATTGTCCGGCTGTTCCTGGTGTCTGCGGCCTCGGACGCGTTCTGGCGTGGGGCGGTTGGCGCCGACGACCCCGATATCGCCGCCATCGCCGGCAAAGCCGAGAAGGAAACCGCCTACCACGTCCGCCACGCCGCCGATTGGCTCGTCCGGCTCGGCGATGGCACCGCCGAATCCCATCGCCGCGCCCAATCCGCTTTGGACGCGCTCTGGCCCTACACCGGCGAACTCACCGCCTCGGCCGACCGCCCCGCATGGTTGCACGCCGTCGGTCCGGTCCTGCAACGGGCGACGCTGACCCCGCCCGCCGATGGCTGGATGCAATCCGGCGGACGCCAAGGCCGGCATACCGAACATCTCGGGCATTTGCTGGCGGAAATGCAGGTGCTCCCGCGCACCTATCCCGGCGCGACCTGGTGAAGGCGCGGCTGGCGGAGGCCCGAGCCGTTGCCGCTGGGGTGGAAGACCCGGAAATTCCGGTGCTGACGATCGAGGATTTGGGCATTCTGCGCGATGTTCGCCTCGACGGCGACACCGTGGAGGTGGTCGTGACCCCCACTTATTCCGGCTGCCCGGCCATGAACGTCATCGCCTGGGAGATCGAGGCCGCGCTCCATCGCGCCGGTTTCGCCTCCGTCCGCGTGCGCTCGGTGCTATCCCCGGCCTGGACGACCGATTGGATGTCGGAGGACGGCAAGCGGAAATTGCGCGCCTACGGCATCGCCCCGCCGGACCGATCCGCGCCGCCGGCCTGCCCGCAATGCGGCAGCCGCAGCACCGAACTGATCAGCCCGTTCGGATCGACATCGTGTAAAGCACTGCATCGTTGCCTTTCCTGCCGGGAGCCGTTCGACGCTTTCAAGTGTCACTAACCGGTTTATCACCGCCCGCCCCCCCCTCTTGCATCCCAACCCGAGCGGTCCTATGTTCGCCTCAGTTGCGAATAACTCGCAATCGCACAGTCGGAGACGGCACAGCATGCTCGTGAGTTTGATCCTCGTCTTCCGGGAAGCGATGGAGGCCGGCCTGATCGTCGGCATCGTCCTCGCGGCATCGGCAGGTGTGCTAGGGCGCGGGAAGTGGGTTGCCGGCGGCATCGCGACCGGACTAGCGGGCGCCTGCCTGCTTGCGGTCTTCGCCGGCGCCTTGTCCGATCTGTTCGAAGGCGCCGGCCAGGAAGCCTTTACCGCCACCATCCTGCTGTTCGCCGTGGCGATGTTGACCTGGCACGTGGTCTGGATGTCGCATCACGGCCGGCAAATGGCCGCCGAATTCCGTCAGATCGGGCAGGAGGTGCAACTCGGCCAACGCTCCCTCGCCGCTTTGGCCGCAGTCGTTGCTGTCGCCACCATGCGCGAAGGGGCGGAGGTCGTGCTGTTCCTCTACGGCGTCGTCGTCGCGTCCCATACCGGCGCCGCATCGCTGGTTGCGGGCGGTCTGGCCGGGATGCTGCTGGCCGCTGCGCTGTCATGGTTGCTCTATCGCGGGCTGCTGGCCGTTCCGATGCACCGGTTGTTCAAGCTCACCAACGGTCTGATCGCGCTGCTCGCCGCTGGCATGGCCGGGCAGGCCGCCGCCGTACTGCATGCCGCCGATATCCTGCCGGGATGGGGGGAGCGGATGTGGGACACAAGCTTTATTCTGGAAGATAGCAGTATCGTGGGCAAAGCACTGCACGCGCTGATCGGTTACTCCGCTCGTCCGTCGGGCGTCCAACTCGCCGCCTGGATCGGCACGCTCGCGACTTTGGTCGTGCTATCGCGCACGGTGGGGCGGCCGCGCAAACGGCTGGTCGCAGTCGCGGCCTTGCTGGCCCTGGCGATCGGTGCGCCGTCGGCCCGAGCGGAAGAACCGCTGCAACTGGAATTCCGCGGGCATCGTTTCATACCCAACCGTCTGGAAGTGCCGACCGGAACGAAATTCCGCCTGATAGTAAAAAATAGCGACGATACCGCCGAGGAATTCGAAAGCACGGAATTGAATCGGGAGAAATTGGTACCACCCGGTCAATCCATCGTCGTCTTCCTCGGTCCGCTCGAACCCGGCGAATACAAGATATTCGGCGACTTCCACAAAGACACTGCGCAAGGGACGTTAGTGGCAAAATGAAATATTTACCGACGATGCTCACGGCGCTGGCCTTGCTGGCGCCGATGGCGGCCCGCGCCGATTTTCGGGTGGTTTCGCCCTACGAAATCGACTACGGCGAGATCGAAATCGAGCATAACGGGTCCGCCGTGTTCGATCGCCGCCCCGACAATACCGGCGGACGCAGCTACACGCTGGAAATCGGCACCGGGCTGACAAGCTGGTGGCGCAGCGAGGTCGAACTCGGTTTCGAACGGGAATCCGGGTCCGGCCAACCGACCCTGCTGACCCAGATCGTGACCGAGAACATGTTCCAACTGACCCAGCCCGGGCAGTATTTTGCCGATTTCGGCTTCTACGTGGAATATGGCCAGTCGCTGACACGGGGGCGGTATGCGACATCCAACCAGGTCACGTTCGGCCCGCTGATCGCCAAGGATATCGGCCGCACCACCAACACCCTCAATCTTTTCTTCACCCGCCAGCTCGGTCCCAACCAAACCAGCCAGCGGCTGAATTTTACCTATGCCTGGCAGACGCGCTGGAATATCTGGCAACCTTTATCCCCCGCCATCGAGATCTACGGCGACACCGGGGCGCTCGGCGCCAGCCCCCAGCTGCAGAAGCAACAACTTATGATCGGGCCGGTGGGCGTGGGGTCGATCCATCTGAACGACCTGGGGTTGGGGAAAGGCGGCAAGCTGAAATACGAACTCGGCTGGCTGTTCGGCGCAACCTCTGCCAGCCCGCAAGGCGCTTTGCGCTGGCGGTTGGAGGTCGAGATCCCGTTTTAACCGTCTATCACCGCCAGCCGGCGTAGCGATCGTGGCTACGCCGGTTTGGTCGGCAGGACCTTCGGTTGTTGTTTCTCCAAACGAAAGACCTGCTTCAACAGATCGTCCAGCAGCGCGAAAAACGCCGGCGAGCCGTAGCCGGCCAGGAACCCCAGACCGCCCGCCGTCAATGTCAGATCGGCAGACAACCCACCGACCCCCGACGCCGCGCTGCTGGGGGCGTAGAACAGCCCGACCGCCACCGCCGCCACCGCCCCCATCGGGATCAACAACTGCATCAGCAGGAAATCGCGCGGGTGCAACTCGCTTTTGCCCACTTGATCCTGAATCTTGCGAATGACCGCAATCATCGTTCCCAACAATCCGAACATCATCGGCAGAATGTAACTGCCGAACACACCGAGGATGGTGGAAACCATCTGCTCCTCGACATCGTTCTTGTCGCCAGCGCCGCACATCAACGAACCCCAGTGCATGACATGCAACCAACGGCCGCTGGCTTTTTCCTCGCAACGCCGGAACACATGCAAATCGGCCCGCACATGGTCGGTATTGTCGCGCAATATCCGCAGCTTGCCACACGCCAGCACCAATTCCGGCTTCGGCGTGCCCGAACAGGCCTCCGCCCGGCCCAAATCCGGGTTCGCCTGCACCACCGTCTGAATCTCCCGCTGGACACCATCGAAACGGAGCAAGATCGATCGACCGAAGGCATTGTCCCAATAGGTCAGGGCCGTCAAACTCAACCAAAGCGGCAACACAATCACCACCAAAATCGCCAGCCAGGCTCGGAACAACCGCGCATGCGGCACCAGACCGGGATAAATCTCCCGCGATAGATTCAACCGCCGCGCCGCGTCCTCCTGGTCCGACAAGCCCGCTGCCCGAGCAAAACCGCCGAGCCAGGACCACGGAAAGCCGGAACGCCCGGCAAGCCCGAGGAACATCGACGTGTACGCAACGGTCAGCCCGCGCGCCGGATGCGCCATGCCGTTGAGCTGATCCTTCACCACCATCAGAAATGCCGCATCGGCTGCAGTGGGTGCCGAGGTTTTACCCTCCGGCGGGTAACGGATCGACGTAATGCGCTCCACTACCGCCCGGGTGGACATCGCCTTCTGGCCGGACGGATCGGTCTCGTCCGCAACCCGCAGACTGTCCAAACTCTTATCCGTTTGCCCAGAGACATGATCCAGCAGCAGATGCACCTCGTCGAGATCGCGCTTGAAAACGATCTGATCCACCATCAGATCGTGACGTGTCCGGACGGAAGATGCGGTGTCGCCCATGGCTGGCCTCCTGTTGCTTCAGACCGCGACGCGTTCGATCGTGCGTCGAAAAACCCTGCGCGACGACTTCTTATCGGTCAAGCAATATCTTCGCTGTATGGCCATGGGCGCGGCCGGTGTAGACAAGCGCGCATGAGCCACCTGCCCGCCCTTCGCAACCGCACCGTGAGCCTCGGCGGGCGGCCGGTGTTGCGCGATATCGACTTCGCGCCGCAGCCGGGGGAATTGGTGGCACTCTGCGGACCCAACGGCGCCGGCAAAACCACGATGCTACGGGCCTTGGCCGGCCTGCTGCCCGGATTCACCGCCACCGATCCCCGCCGCGTCGCCTATTTGCCGCAAGGCGCTCGGTCGGTCTGGGGGCTGACGGTGGCGCAGGTCGTGGCACTCGGCCGCATTCCGCACGGCGACGCCGCGACCGCGTCCGTCGAGCATGCGATGGCGCTTTGCAGCCTGATGCCCTTGCGCGATGCGCGGGTCGATCGCATCTCCGGCGGGGAAGCGCGGCGGGCAATGCTGGCGCGCGCCCTCGCGACGGAGCCGGATATGCTGCTGCTGGACGAACCGACCGCCGATCTGGACCCCGCTGCGGCGCACGACGTCATGCGGTTGCTCCGCCGTACGGCCGACGCCGGGTGCGCGGTGGTCGCCGTTCTGCATGCCATCGATCTGGCGATCGCCTACGCGCATCGGGTGACGGTGGTGGGGGAGGGACGCATCCTCGCCGATCTGCCGGCCGATCGCGCCTTGCCCGCCGTGGCCGCCGCGTTCGGGATGCGCGCCGGGGTCGATCCCGCACCGAGGTTGCTGCCCCCCTGATGCGGATCGGCACGACGTCTTACCGGATCGGGATCGCCGGCCTGATCTCCCTGGCGCTGCATCTGTCCATTGCCGCCGGCATTCTGCTGTTGGGCCGTGCCCCGGTGCCCCCGCCGGACGGCCCCGACAAGCCGGTTGCGGTCGAATTGGTGATGGAAGAACACCAAGGCGCCGGCAAGACCGACGTCCGCCCGCCCCCAGCCGAGCAAACCCCGCCGCAACCGCGACCGCCGGAGAGCAATCCGACCAAGCCGACACCGCCGCCCCCCGAGCGAACGGCGCCGCCGGTGGGCGAGGGTCCAGCGCCGCCACCGCCGCAAGCCGAGCCTGCGCCCGCGCAACCGCCGCCGCCACCGCCTCGTCCGCAGCCGGCGGCAGCGACCCCGCCTGCTCCGACCCCGCCTGCTGCGCGCCCGCCGGTGCCGCAAATCAGCCTCGGCGGCACCGACAGCGAGTCGAACGCCCTCGTCCAACCGGGGGACGCCGTGATCCCCGCCACCCCAGACAAAACCGCGCGCAACCGCCCGCCGGTTTATCCGAAGGAGGCAGCCCGCAGCGGCCAGCAGGGCAGCGTGCTCCTGGCCATCCATGTCGGCCCATCCGGATTGCCCTCGGGCGTCGAGGTGGAGCGTAGTTCGGGTTACCCGCTGCTCGATAAATCCGCCGAGGAAGCAGTGATGAAATGGACCTTCGTCCCAGCGGTCAAAGACGGATTGCCGGTCCCCTACGATTTCCGCATGAATTTCACTTTCGCCTTCGAATAGGAACACACAGACATGGTACGCATTGATCGGGTCGTTACACGGGGCGGCGACGGCGGGGAGACCTCGTTGGGCGACGGTGCCCGCGTGCGCAAGGACAGCCGCCGGATCGAGGCCATCGGTTCCGTCGACGAAGCCAATGCGGCCATCGGCGTCCTGCGCCTGCACACCCGCGCCATGCCGGATACCGACGCAATGCTGGCCCGCATCCAGAACGATTTATTCGACCTCGGTGCCGATCTATGCGTGCCCGGCGAGGGCGGCGAACGCCTGCGGCTGACCGACGGCCCAATGCTTCGGCTGGAAGCAGAAATCGCCGCCATGAACGCCGCGCTGCTGCCCCTGACCAGCTTCGTGCTACCCGGCGGCAGCCCCGGCGCCGCTTACGCCCATATGGCGCGTACG
>JANXMB010000066.1 GCA_025354865.1 Acetobacteraceae bacterium
TGACCCAGCCGACACCAACCGCCCCCCAACCATCCCAGACCCGCCCCATCCCCGGCCGTATCGCCAGCGTGCTCAAGGTCGTCAACAAACTCATCGCCTGGGGCCGCTACTTCGCCGCCATCGCCAACACAAGCGTCGAACGCCCAGAATTCGCCGTCCCAGCCGCCATAATCGGCACCTATAACATCGCCGTCATCGTGCTCCGCATCGAACGCGGCATCCAACGCGCGCTGGCCCTGCAACGGTATCTCCTCGAACGCGCCGCCCGCGGCCGTAACCTCCGCTTCCTCTGGCCATCCCGGGTCGAGCTGCAACCGCACCACCGTCCTCCCCCCGGACCGCCGCGCGCACCAAGCACCGCGCGCAAGCCCGGGCCGGGTAAGGACCCCGTGTTGCTCGACCCCAGCCATCCCAACGCATTCCCCCATCGCACGCCCGATGACTTCGACGCCGAAGTCCGCCGCCGTCCGATCGGCCGCAGCATCGCCTACATCTGCCTGGACCTCGGCCTTTCCCCCGGTCTGACCGAAGGCGAATTCTGGTGCCAGATCGAGAAAACCTTCAGCCGCTATGGCGGCAGCCTCGAACGTCTGCACCAGATGCGCGCCCACCGCGCCGAAACCTTCCAGCGGGAGCGCGACCAGCGCCCCGACACCTGGCACATCGACTGGCGCGACACGCGACCCATCACCGTCATCAAGGCGCTCGGCTGTCTGATCGGTGAGGCGCCGGAATGCGCGTGCCCGATCATCGCCCCCAGTTGATCCCGTTCCCGCGCGCGACAGAAAATAACATCGACGGTTGCGGGCATCGACGCTCGCAGGCCGCCGCGGGCGTGTACCCTACCCCCACCCCACAACTCCCCCTAAACTCCCACCAAACAGCAGGGGGCAAACCACCATGGACCGAGACCTCATAGGCTACGGCGCCAACCCACCCGATCCGCAATGGCCGGGCGGCGCCCGCATCGCCGTCAACTTCGTGGTCAATTTCGAAGAAGGCTCCGAAGCCTCCATCCCCGATGGAGACGCCGAGTCGGAATGGGGCCTGACCGAATACGGCGCGGTCAATCCCGGCGTGCCCGGCCGCGATCTGGCCGCCGAGGGCATGTTCGCCTTCGGCACCCGCGTCGGCTTCTGGCGCATCCACCGCCTGTTCGCCGCGCACAACTGGCCGCTGACGGTGTTCGGCTGCGCCCTGGCGCTGGAACGCAACGCCCCCGCCGTCGTCGCCATCAAGGAAGCCGGCTGGGACGTGTGCTGCCACGGCTGGCGTTGGGAAAAGCACTACCTCATGGACGAGGCAACCGAACGCGCCCGCATCGCCCGCGCCGTCGCCTCCATCCAAGCGACGATGGGGGACCGGCCGATCGGTTGGTATTGCCGCAGTGGCCCCGGGGTGAACACGCGGCGGCTGTTGGTCGAAGAAGGCGGGTTCCTTTACGACTCCGACGCCTACGACGACGAACTGCCGTACTGGACCACCGTCGACGGCAAGCAGCATTTGGTGGTGCCCTACAGCCTGACCAACAACGATACCAAGTTCGGGCGCGGCACCTTCTCCACCGGGGACGATTTCTTCCATTTCTGCCGCGACGCCTTCGACATGATGTATGAGGAGGGCGCGACCCAGCCGAAAATGATGTCCATCGGCCTGCATCAGCGGTTGATCGGGCATCCGGGCCGAGCAGCGGGGTTGCAGCGGCTGATGGACCATATCGCCAAATTCCCCGATGTCTGGGTGACGCGGCGGATCGATATCGCTCGGCATTGGGCCGCTACGCATCCGGCCCCGGTTGCGGCCGGCGATCCCGGCTGATATCTCCATGCTCATGCCGCAGTGCAGCAAAATATCATGAGCGCGGGCGGCCTGGGCCGTTGGACCCGGATCCGTCGCCTGATCGGCGCATGGCTCAACGACCGGCGCCAGTTCCGGGCCGGCCGGCAGGAGCGGACCTGCCCGATCTGCGGCTACCAGGGGGTGTTCATCTCGGTCGGTCACCCTGGCCGCTGGGATGCACGCTGCCTCAGCTGCGGGTCGCGGGAACGCCATCGCCTGCTGCACCTCTGGGTGAGCCAGGGCGGCGGCGACCGCTTGGCCGGCAAGCGGATCCTGCATTTCGCGCCCGAAAAGGTGATCCAGCGGCGCATGCGCGGCAACCCGCTGTATGAGACCGCCGATCTGATGCAAGCCGGCGTGACCCATAAAGTCGATATCACCCGCATCGATTTGCCGGATGCGTCGTACGACGTCGTGATGGCCAACCATGTGCTGGAACACATTCCCGACGATCGCAAAGCAATGCGGGAGCTGTTTCGCCTGCTGAAGCCAGGCGGTGTCGGCCTGTTCACCGTGCCGATCAACGCCACAAGGCAGACGACTTACGAAAACCCGGCGATCGTCGGCAAAGCCGAGCGCTGGGCGCATTTCAGCGCGCACGACCATTTGCGGTATTACGGGTTGGATTTCGCGGACCGCCTCGCCGAAGCCGGTTTTGCGGTGGAAACATTCCGCATGACGCCGGAAGACGAGGTCCGTTACGGCCTGCTGCGCGATGAGTGGCTTTACGTAGCGCGCAAGTCCTGATGTCGGGTACCGTCTCCACCCC
Source organism: Acetobacteraceae bacterium (assembly GCA_025354865.1). Classification (GTDB taxonomy): domain Bacteria; phylum Pseudomonadota; class Alphaproteobacteria; order Acetobacterales; family Acetobacteraceae; genus Rhodopila. Next base: position 2,609 of record JANXMB010000066.1, read on the forward strand.
GGTGCCGGACGGCGTCCCTTTACCGCAGCGCTATTGGGCCATTCTGACGATCGCCCTCGGTCTGGTTCTGGCCGTGCTCAACGGTGCCATCGCCAATGTCGCGCTGCCGACCATCGCGCGGGATGTGCACACCACGCCGGCCGGATCGATCTGGGTGGTCAACGCCTTTCAACTCGCAGTGACCGTATCGCTGCTGCCCTTGGCCTCCTTGGGGGAGATCTACGGCTACAAGCGCATCTACAAAGGCGGTCTGATCGTTTTCACCATCGCATCGTTATTCTGCGCGCTGTCGTCCACCCTGCCGGTCCTGATCGTCGCGCGTGTCGTCCAAGGGATCGGCGCCGCCGGTATCATGAGCGTCAACGGTGCCCTCGTCCGCTTCATCTACCCCCGCGCCTGGCTCGGTCGCGGCGTCGGGCTGAATGCAACCATCGGGTCCACGGCCTCCGCCATCGGCCCGTCCGTCGCCTCGGCAATTCTGTCGGTGGCGCACTGGCCCTGGCTGTTCGCGGTCAACGTGCCGCTGGGCATTCTGGCAATCGCGATCGCCTGGAACCACCTGCCGGACACCCCGCGCACCCGTGGCAAATTCGACGTCGTCAGCGCACTGCTGCAAGCCGCCGCATTCGGCCTGCTGCTGATCGGCATTTCGGAAATGGGGCACGGCGACGCCCCCATCCTGGTCGGGTTGGAGGTCGCTTCCGGCCTCGGCATCGGGGTGTTTCTAGTGATGCGCCAACTCAGTCGTACCGCCCCGCTGCTGCCAGTCGATCTGCTGCGCATCCCGCTATTCGCGCTGTCGGCCGCCAGTTCGGTCTGTTCGTTCATTTCCCAGGGCATGGCCGTGGTCGCGCTGCCGTTTCTGTTCCAGCACACGCTGGGCATGAATCAGGTGACGACCGGTCTACTCATGACGCCCTGGCCGCTGAGTGTCGCCGTCATCGCCCCCTTTGCCGGACGCATGGCGGATCGCTATCCCGCCGGGCTGCTGGGCGGTTGCGGCATGACACTGATGGCGCTCGGCACCGGCCTGATGTGTTTTCTGCCGGAGCATGCCTCGGCGCTGGATATCGGCTGGCGCATGATGCTGTCCGGCATCGGTTTCGGCTTTTTCAATACCCCGAATAACCGAGCGATCATCGGTTCGGCACCGCCGCATCGGGCGGGTGGGGCGAGCGGGATGCAGGCGACCTCCCGCTTATTCGGCCAGACCACGGGGGCGGCGCTGGTTGCGCTGGTGTTCGCCGCCCAGCCCGAAACCGGACCGACGATCGCCTTGGCTGTTGCGGCAGCGGCTGCAGCGATCGCGGCGGCGGTCAGTTTCAGCCGGCTGGCAGCACGTTGATCTGCCACGGCGGGCCGTTCCGTTCTGCCCCAAAGCGCATTAGCCTCGCGCCATGAAGTTTATCCATGCGGCCGACATCCATCTGGATTCCCCGCTCGCCGGTCTTCGGGCACGCGACGACCTGCCCGGCGATATCGTTCACCACAGCACCCGCCGCGCCTTCTCCCGCATGATCGATCTAGCGCGGGAGGAAGATGTCGCGTTCGTCGTCATCGCCGGGGACCTTTACGACGGGAAAGGGAAGGATTCTAACGCCGCGCTGTTTTTCGCGCAGGAGATGCAGCGCCTCGGTCGCCCTTGCTACCTGCTGCGCGGCAACCACGATGCCGAATCGGTCATTGCGCGCACCCTGACCCTGCCCGCAAACGTGCGGCAATTCTCCGCCCGCACCTGCGAAACCTTCCTGGACCGGGAAAACGGCGTGGCGCTGCACGGGCATTCCTTCCCCCACCGGGCGGTGCCGGAGGATTTGTCCGCCGGTTACCCGCCACCGGTTGCGGGCATGCTGAATATCGGCGTGCTGCATACCTCCGGCGACGATCCCGGCGCGCATGCCGTCTATGCCCCTTGCACCGCCGCCGCACTGGCCCTGAAAGGCTACGACTACTGGGCGCTCGGCCATATTCACATCCGGCGGGTGCTGTCCGATCGCCCTTGGATCGTGTTCCCCGGCAATCTGCAAGGCCGCCATCCGAAAGAAACCGGCGCCAAAGGCTGCAGCTTGGTCACCGTGGAAGATCGCCGGATCGTCGGGGTCGAGCATCGTTCGATGGACGTACTGCGCTGGGTGGCTCTCGATGTCGCCGCCACCGGGCTGGATGAGGCCGCCTTGACCGCCGCGATCGGCGAACAGGTGCGCGATGCGCTGGCGGGGGCCGACGATCGGCCGCTGCTGGCCCGATTGACGATCTCCGGCACCTCCGATCGGCAGGCAGCGCTGCTGAACGAAACCGACCGTCTGGCGGCCGAATGCCGCAATGCTGCCATCGCGGTGGGCGGGCGTTTGTGGGTCGAGTCGGTGAAAATTGCCGCCCGCCCGGTTCGCACGGCCGATGTCGGCGCCTTGGCCGAGCTACGAGATGCGTTCTTCGCCGGTCTGTCGGAGCCGGGGACGACCGATAAACTACTGGCCGACATCGCAGCCCTCCGCCGCAAAGTGCCGGCGCCGGCGCTGCCCGACCTCGATCTGCCGACCGACGAGGCGACGCTGCGGCAATGGGCGGAAGACGCCTGGCAGCTTGCCGCCGCCGCCATCGCCGGCACTGACCCAGCATGAGGATCCGTCGCCTCGATCTGCTGCGCTACGGGCATCTGGCCGATCGCGTGCTCGAATTTCCGCCCGAGGCCACGCTGCATGTGGTCCACGGGGTCAACGAAGCCGGCAAATCCACCGCGCTCGATGCGATTGCCGATGCATTGTTCGGATTTGCTGCCCGCAGCAAATACGATTTCCTGTATGGCGGGCCGCAATTGCGCATCGGGTTCACTCTTGCCGATCGCGACGGGGCGGAGGCCGGTTTCGTCCGCCGCAAAGGCCGCGGCAATACGCTGACCGATCAGGATAACAACGCGTTGCCGGAAGACGCTTTGCGGCGATTCCTCGGCGGTGTCGGGCGCGATCTGTTCGAAGAAGCCTTCGGCCTGGATGGCGATCGCTTGCGCGCCGGCGCGGCGGCCCTGTTGCGCAGCGGCGGAGAGGCCGGGGAGAGCCTGCTGGCCGGCGCCGGCTATCTGAACTTGCGGGCGGCGTTGGAAAGTCTGGACAGCGAAGCTAAATCCTTGGTCGGCGACGGCAAAGGTCGGCGCGTCTTATCGGTGGCAGTCGCCGCTTGGCAGGAGGCGCAGCGGGCGGCCGACGATCGCGCCATCGCGCCCAAGGAATGGCAGGCGGCGGAAGTCGAACACGCGGCGGCCGTGGCCGGTTTGACCGAGGTGCAGACCGAGGCGCGTGCCCTCGCCATCGAAGACAGCCGGTTGCAG
>JANXMB010000167.1 GCA_025354865.1 Acetobacteraceae bacterium
GGCGGCACTCGATCTGTCCTGGCTGTATCCAACCTATCGGGAGGGCCTACGCGCAATCCTCCTGCAAGAGCGCATCGAGGGTCCGGTATAGCAGCGCCAGATCGCGCGGCCGGGACAGGCGGTGATCGCCGTCCTTCACCAACGCGATCTCCACATCCGCCGTCGTCGCCCGCTCGGCGATCCGCAGCGCGAGTTCCCACGGGACATCGGGATCGGCCTGCCCGTGCAACAGGCGCAGCTTGCCGGCGAAGGGGATTGCGGCGTTCAGCAGCAAATGGCGGCGTCCGTCCTCGATCAAGGCGCGGGAAATCGGGGTTGGGCTGCCGTACTGGCTGGGGACATAAAGCACCCCGTCCCGCAGCAACCTCGCCCGCTCGGCCGGCGCCATCGCATCCCACATGCCGCGTTCGGTGAAATCCGGCGCCGCCGCAATGCCGACCACCGCGCGCACCCGGTCCGGCCGAGCGATTGCGGTCAGCAGGGCAATCCAGCCGCCCATGGACGATCCGACCAGGATCAGCGGACCGGTCGTCAACCGATCGATCGCCGCCAACGCGTCCGCTGCCCAGACGCCGATGGTGCCATCGAGGAAGTCGCCCCCGCTGGCGCCATGGCCGGAATAATCGAACCGCAGCATCGCCTGCCCCCGGGCGGCCGCGAACGCCGCAAGCCCCGTGGCTTTGTCCCCGTTCATCGCGCTGCGAAACCCCGGCAGGAAGACGATGGTGGGGCCGGCCCCCGGCGCATCGATCCATGCCAAGGCGGTGCCGTCGCCCCGATCCAACCGTCCCGCTGCCATCCAAGCCGTCCCTTTTCGCCGCATTCGATGCACATGGTAACATGATCGAATGCCCACGACGCCCGAGTCCCCCGTTATTCTGCAAGTCCTGCCATCCCTGGTGACCGGCGGGGTCGAACGCGGCACGATCGAAATCGCCCAGGCGGTCGCCGAAGCCGACGGTGTGTCCCTGGTCGCCAGCGCCGGCGGGCCGTTGGTCTCCACCTTGGAACGGGTCGGCGGGACGCATTTCACCCTGCCGCTGGATACCAAGAACCCCGTCGCCATCTGGCGCAATGCCGCGCGGCTCACGGCGCTGATTCAGGCGGAGAAAATCGCCCTGGTGCATGCAAGATCGCGCGCCCCGGCCTGGAGCGCCTGGCTCGCCTGCCAGCGCACCGGCGCCCGCTTCGTCACCACATACCATGGCACCTACGCCGAGAACCTCCCGTTCAAGCGCCGCTACAACAGCGTGATGGCGCGGGGGGAGATCGTGATCGCCGCCAGCCGGTTCATCGCCGACACGATCCGCGAGCAGCACGGCGTGCCGGAGGCGCGGATTAGGGTCATCCCGCGTGGCGTCGATCCCGCGATCTTCGACCCCGCCGCCGTAGTGCCCGATCGTCTGGTGCGGCTGGCGCGCACATGGCGGCTGCCCGACGGCGCCCCCACCGTGACCCTGCCCGGCCGCCTCACCGCCTGGAAAGGCCAATCCGTTCTCCTCGCCGCCATTGCTCGGCTCACCCGCAAGGATGTCTGCTGCGTCCTCGTCGGATCGGACCAAGGCCGGCACGCCTATTCCGCCCGGTTGATGCAGGAGGCGACGGCCCTGGGCATCGCCGATCGGGTGCGGCTGGTCGGCCATTGCGAGGATATGCCGGCGGCGATGATGCTGTCGGATGTCGTCGTCCACGCGTCCACCCGGCCCGAAGCCTTCGGCCGGGTGGTGATCGAAGCGCAGGCCATGGCGCGCCCCGTCGTCGCCGCCGATCTGGGCGGGCCGGTGGAGACGGTGGTGCAGGGTGTCACCGGCTGGCGGGTGACGCCGAACGACCCGGCGGCGCTGGCAGCAGCGTTGGATGCAGCGCTGGCCATGAACCTCGATGAGCGGCGGGCTTTGGGAAGCCGAGCACGGGCGTCGGTGCCGACGGTGCGCGGGATGCAGGAGGCGACGCTGGATGTCTACGAGGCCGTGCTGACCGCAGCCCGGGGTGAGGCCGAAATCGACGCCTGACCCCCGGCGAATGGCGGGAATGCGCAGCCGAACCTTGCCTCCGCCGCCCGCCCCCGCCATATCGGGTCGGCAAACCGAACGCCCGGCCTATAGGGTCGGCAAACCGAACGCCCGACCTACAGGGTCGGCAAACCGAACAAAGGACGCTGCCTTATGCCCGCCATTACCCTGCCCGACGGATCCGTACGCCCGTTCGATGGGCCGGTGACGGGCACGGCCGTGGCAGAGGCGATCGGCCCCGGCCTCGCCCGCGCCGCGTTGATCATGAAGCTCGACGGCAAGCTGGTGGATATGTCCACCGTCGTGACCGCCGATGCCAATATCGCCTTCGTCACCCGGCGCGACGAGGATGCGCTGGAGATGATCCGCCACGATGCCGCGCATGTGCTGGCCGAGGCGGTGCAGGAATTGTTCCCCGGCACCCAGGTCACCATCGGCCCGTCGATCGAGAACGGATTCTACTACGATTTCGCCCGTAACGACCCGTTCACGCCCGAGGATTTTCCGGCCATCGAGGCCAAAATGAAGGAAATCGTCGCGCGCGGTGCCAAATTCGTCCGCCAGGAAATGGACCGCGACGACGCGATCGCCTTCTTCATGGCCAAGGGCGAGAAATATAAGGCGCAACTGATCCAGGACCTGCCGAAGGATCAGACCATCAGCCTGTACTCTCAGGGCGACTGGGTCGATCTGTGCCGAGGGCCGCATCTACGCTCCACCGCCGATGTCGGCATGGCGTTCAAGCTGATGAAAGTGGCCGGCGCCTATTGGCGGGGCGATCACCGCAACGCCATGCTCTCCCGCATTTACGGCACCGCCTGGCGCGACCAGAAGGAACTCGACGCCTATCTGCACCAGTTGGAGGAAGCCGAACGCCGCGACCACCGCCGCATCGGCAAAGACATGGGCCTGTTCCACATCCAGGAAGAAGCCGTGGGCTCGGTGTTCTGGCACCCCAAGGGCTGGAAACTCTACCGCACGGTGGAAACCTACATGCGCCGCCGGCTGGATTCGAACGGCTACCAGGAGGTGAAAACCCCGCAATTGGTGGATCGCTCGCTGTGGGAAAAATCCGGCCACTGGGAAAACTACCGCCAGAACATGTTCGTCGCGCAGGTGGAGGACGAAAACAAATTCCTCGCGCTGAAACCGATGAACTGCCCCTGCCACATCCAGATTTTTCGCCAGGGCATGCGATCCTACCGGGAATTGCCGCTGCGGATGGCCGAATTCGGCTGCTGCCACCGCTACGAGCCGTCCGGCGCGCTGCACGGCATCATGCGGGTGCGCCAATTCACCCAGGACGACGCGCATATTTTCTGCACCGAAGATCAGATCGCCTCGGAAACCGCCCGCTTCATCGAATTGTTGTCGAGCATCTATCGCGACCTCGGCTTTCCGGAATTTCGGATCAAGTTCTCCGACCGGCCGGAGGCGCGCATTGGCAGCGATGCCGAATGGGACAAGGCGGAAGGCGCGCTGCGGGAAGCCTGCGCGATCGCCGGCGTGTCGTTCGAGCTGAACCCCGGCGAAGGCGCGTTCTACGGCCCGAAGCTGGAATTCGTGCTGCGCGATGCGATCGGCCGCGACTGGCAGTGCGGCACGTTGCAGGTGGATCCCAACCTACCCGAGCGCCTGGATGCGGAATATGTCGGCGAAGATGGCGCGCGGCATCGGCCGATCATGCTGCATCGGGCGATCCTCGGGTCGTTCGAGCGGTTTCTCGGGATCTTGATCGAACAATACGCCGGCCGATTCCCGCTATGGCTGGCGCCGGTGCAGGCGGTGGTGGCGACGATCGTGTCCGACGCCGATGGTTACGCCGAGGAAGTCGCAACCGCGTTCCGCCGCGCCGGACTGGACGTGCGGACCGATCTGTCGAACCAGAAAATCAACGCCAAGGTGCGCGAACACAGTCTGGCGCATGTCCCGGTGCTCGCGGTGGTCGGACGCAATGAGGCGGCGAACCGCACGGTGGCGCTGCGTCGCCTGGGGTCGCAGGCGCAGGAAATCCTGCCTTTGGCCGAGGCGGTTGCCCGCCTGAAGGCCGAAGCGACCCCGCCGGATTTACGCGACGCCGAGGGTGCCACCGAGATTGCTTGATCCCAGCGCGTAACCGCGCCACATTGCGGGTTGTTCGCGCGTCCCAACGCGCGGCCATGCCAAAACCATCGACACCAGAAACAACGACACCAGAAACATCGACAGGAGATACCCATAGCCAGAGGACCGATGCAGGCGGCCCCGTCCCGGGACGGCCCCCGCGTAAACGAAGAAATCCGCTCCGCACAGGTGCGGCTGATCGACCAAGACGGTGAGATGCAGGGCGTCATGAGCGCGCGGGATGCGATCCTGCGAGCCTTTTCCGTCGGCCTCGACCTTTTGGAAATCAGCCCGAACGCCGATCCGCCGGTCTGCAAAATCCTGGATTTCGGAAAGTACAAGTACGAACTCCAGAAAAAGAAAAACGAGGCCAAGAAGAAGCAGAAGGTCATCGAGATCAAAGAGATCAAGGTGCGCCCGAACATCGATGAGAACGACTATCAGGTGAAGATGCGCGCCATGAAATCGTTCATCGAGGAAGGCGACAAGGTTAAAGTGACCCTGCGCTTCCGCGGTCGCGAAATGGCGCACCAGGAAATCGGTATCCGGGTGCTGGAACGCATCCGCGCCGAGCTGGAGCTGACCACGAAGATCGAGCAGATGCCGCGGTTGGAAAACCGGCAGATGGTGATGGTGCTGTCGCCGAAGTAACGCTCTGGCCGGCGGCATTGCGCCGCCGGCCAACTCGCCCCGACTATAATCCTCTCGACAATAAAAATGGAAACGATCCATGCAACGTCGCACCCTTCTGACTGCGGCCGCGTTCGTTCCGGCCATGCCGTATATCGCCCGCGCCGCCACCAACGGCGTAACGGACACGGAAATCCGTATCGGTAGCACCGCCGCTTATAGCGGGCCGGCGTCCGCTTATGGCGCGATCGGCCGAGCGCATACCGCGACATGGCAATGGTTCAACGACCAGGGCGGGGTGAACGGGCGCAAGGTGAAATTCCTGTCCTACGACGACGCCTATACCCCGGCGAAATCGGTCGAACAGGTCCGCCGTCTGGTCGAGGAAGACGAGGTCGCGTGCCTTTGCAACACCCTGGGCACCGCCGCCAACAGCGGATTCCTGAAATACGTCAACCAGAAGAAAGTGCCGCATTTGTTCGTCGGCAGCGGCGCCGACAAGTTCCAGGACCCGAAGAACTACCCCTGGACCCTTGGCTGGCAGCCCAGCTACCGGGTCGAGGCGCAGATTTTCGCCAAATATGCGCTGAAGGAAAAGCCCGGCGCGAAAATTGGCATCCTTTATCAGAACGACGATTTCGGGAAGGATTACATCGCCGGCTTTCGCGATGTGCTGAAGGACGATTTCAACAGGATCGTTACTTTGGCATCGTACGAAGTCACCGATGCGACGATCGACAGCCAGGCGATTTCGTTGCAACAGGCGAAATGCGAGGTCCTGCTATCCGCCGCCACGCCGAAATTCGCCGCCCAGATCATCCGCAAAGTTGCAGACATGAACTGGAAACCGCTTCATCTCCTGACCAACGTCTCCAGCTCGGTGGGCGCCGTGATCGAACCCGCCGGACCGGAAAAGGCCCTCGGCGTGGTCTGCAACACCTATTACAAAGACCCGTCCGATCCGCGCTGGAAGAACGATCCCGGCATCGTCCTCTGGCGGGGGATCATGACCAAGTATCTGCCCGGCGCCGATCTGAACGACGCGTTCTACGTCTACGGCGCGGGCGCGGTGCTGACGATGATCCCGGTGCTGAAACAATGCGGCAACGACTTCTCCCGCGAGAACCTGTTGAAGCAGGCTACCAACCTGAAAAACGTCGAGGTACCGACGCTGCTGCCCGGCATTCGGGTGAACACCAGCCCGACCAATTACCACACCATCGGGCAGGTGCAGATGATGCGCTGGGGCGGCAAGAGCTGGGACCTGTTCGGCGACGTGCTGTCCGCCGACGCTACCTGACGGAGACTGGTCGGACCTGCGGCGCCCCTGCGCCGTGAGTCCCGATCCCCTGCTAAAGATCGGCGACCCGGATCCAGGTCGCCAAACCCACGGACACCGCGACGCCCAACGCCAGCGCCGCGCCGCCGGAAAACCCCAGATCGCGGGTTACCGCGACCCACAGCACCATCGTCGCGATGCCGACCGCGATCCCGCCGATCAGGCTGGCTTTGCCGGTCTTGATCCGGCTGCGGGCGGCGGTCATTCCGCAGCATCCGGCGCCGTGTGGCCAACCCGCACGTCGTCCACCGAGTGCCGCACCCGCTTCAAATCCCGCCGCACCGAGGACGTATCGTATCCATTGAAAATATGTTTCAGCAGCCCGCAGCGCAGGTCGGAGGTGCCGAAAAACCAGTCGGCGATCGGATAGGTCAGGTTGAAATTGCGCTCCATCATGATCGCGGGGTTGTGGTGCGCGATGTGGTGCCGGCGAATGGAATTCACCAGCGGGATGTGGCGCACGATCGAATCGTCCTTCACATGGCAGCAATAATGGAAGGTTTCGTAATTCAAATACAGGCCGACATTGGTGATCAGCAACAACCACCCCGCATTTGCCGCGCCCGCCAAACCCAGCACGAACGCCGGCAGCAACGACAGCGCCATGAAGGCAACCAGCGCGTAGGGCGGGAAGAACACGATGCGGAAATCGCGGGTATTATCCACCGTCGGTTCCGCATCGGTAAAGAACTGGTGATGCGCCAGCGTGTGCCGCTTGTAGATACCCATGAAACCTTTCACCGGGCGATGCATGATCGCGCGATGGATCCACCACTCGAATATATTGGACACGCAAAAGGCGAGGGGAATCACCGCAAATTCGTACCAGGTCGGCGCGACGATCTGCCGAGCGCAGTACCAGATCGCGGTCCCGCCGAGCAGGAAGATGGTGGCGACGTGGATCCAGCCGACATAGGCCGGTGCGATACGGTCGCGGAAATCGGCGCGAAACGCGGCCTGTCGCCGCGACATGGTGCTTTGGCTCATGATTGGACGATAAGCGCGAAGACGCACCCGCGACAAGCCTCGGCGTCTCTGGCACATTGGCGCGGTAAGAACAGGAGGCCCCATGCTCATCGTCGCAACCCCCTCGGACATGAAATCCCACGTCGGCACCCTGCTCGGCATCAGCGACTGGCTGACCGTCGATCAGGACCGGATCGACAAATTCGCCGAAGCCACCGGCGACCATCAGTCGATCCACGTCGATGTCGCCCGCGCCGCCCGCGAAATGCCCGGCGGCAAAACGATCGCGCACGGCTTCCTTACGCTGTCGTTGCTGGTCGTGTTGATGGACGGGGTCTACAAGATCGAAAAAACCTCCCGCGGGATCAATTACGGATCGAACAAGGTTCGTTTCACCTCCATGGTACCGTCGGGTTCGCGCATCCGGCTACACCAGACGCTGAAAGCGTTGGAGGAAGTCGAAGGCGGCGTGCGCATGATCTTCGATTGCGTGGTGGAACTGGAAGGTTCGACCCGCCCGGCTTTGGTGTCGGAGACCATCATCATGGCCTTCGATTGATGACCAAAGACGAACTGACCGCCTGGGCGCTGGCCAATGGCTGGCAAATGGTGGCGGGCATGCCAAGCCTGACGAAGCCGCGCGCCCCGAAGGAGGCGATCGTGCGGATGGCGCTCAAGGCCACGGTGGTGAATGTGGAGGTGAAGAAGCCCGCCGGCAAATGGGAAAAAATCGCCGGCCAACCCTACGCCGCCGTCCTCCCCGACGACGAAGGCCTGCCGCTCGGGCTCGGGTTCGAAACCATTCCGGGTTTTCGGATGTTATTACAGGACAATAAAGATCGGCAGATGATCGCTCGGATGACGGGTAAAACCTAGCGCGATGACCGGAGGCGGAATCGCCGTAGGTCTGAATCGCGCGACCAAGCATGAACGCGATCGCCGGGGAGCACGACCGCCCCCCGGCTGCGTATCGGTCAGGAAGCCAGCGCTTGCGGCTCCGTCCGTTCGCGCTTCACCAGCAGCTTGTTCAGTGCGTGAATATACGCGCGGGCCGACGCGACGATGGTGTCGGTATCGGCGCCCTGCCCATCCACCATCTTGCCGTTTTCCTCCAGCCGGACCGTGGTGCGCGCCTGGGCGTCCGTGCCCTCGGTCACCGCGCCGACCGAGAACAGGGTCAGGTTCGCGGTGTGCGGGAAGATCGCCTGGATCGCCTTGAACGTCGCATCGACCGGCCCATCGCCGGACGACACGCCAGACTTCACGACGCCGTCCACCTCCAGCTCCAGCTCCGCGCGCGGCGGGGATTTGGAACCGGCATGCAGGTCCAGGGACACGAAGCGCACGCGTTCGTGGTCGCGCATCACCTCATCGTCGACCAAGGCGACCACGTCGTCGTCGAACACCACCTTCTTGCGATCGGCCAGATCCTTGAAGCGGCGGAACGCGTCGTTCAACTGGTTGTCGCCGACATTGTAGCCCAGCGTGTTCAGTTTATCGCGGAACGCCGCGCGGCCCGAATGCTTGCCCAACACTAGGGAGTTGGTTTTCCAGCCCACGCTTTCCGGCGTCATGATCTCGTAGGTCGCGGCGTCTTTCAGCACCCCGTCCTGATGGATGCCGGCTTCGTGGGCGAAGGCGTTGCGCCCGACGATCGCCTTGTTCGGTTGCACGTCGAAGCCGGTGATGGTCGCCAGCAGTTTGGACAGGCGCAGCAGGTGGGTGGTCTTGATGTTGTTGCGGCGCGGGATCGCATCCTGGCGGGTGCGGATCGCCATGACGATTTCCTCCAGCGAGGCATTGCCCGCGCGTTCGCCAATGCCGTTGATGGTGGTTTCGACTTGCCGAGCACCGGCCTCGATGGCGGCGAGGGTGTTGGCCACGCCCATGCCGAGATCGTTATGGTTGTGGGTGGACAGGACGACACGCTCGATCCCCGGCACCCGGTTGCGCACGTCGGCGAACATCCGAACCATATCCGCCGGCAGCGCATACCCCACCGTATCCGGCAGATTGATCGTGGTCGCGCCCGCTCGGATCGCCGCTTCGACGACGCGGCAGAGGAAATCGGGGTCGGAGCGGGTGGCGTCCTCCGCCGACCATTCGACGTCGTCGGCGTGCTGGCGGGCCAGGGTAATGGAGTCCACCGTCTGCTGGATCACCTCGTCCGGCGTCAGCCGCAGCTTCACCCGCATATGCAGGTCGGAGGTTGCGATAACGATATGGATGCGGCGGCGCTTGGCGGCTTTCAGCGCTTCTGCGGCGCGCAGCACGTCCATCTGCCCGGCGCGGGCCAGGCTAGCGATCACCGGGGTATCGTCGCGCTGGCCGACGCTTTCGGCGATCGACTTGACGCTTTCGAAGTCGCCGGGGGATGCGATGGCGAAGCCAGCTTCCAGCACATCGACGCCCAGTTCGGTCAGCGCCTCGGCCATGCGGATTTTCTCCGACAGGTTCATCGAGAAGCCGGGCGATTGTTCGCCGTCGCGCAGGGTGGTGTCGAAAATGATAACCCGGCTGTCGTCCAGCGTGCCGAAGCTGGGATGTTCGATGGTCATGATCTCTGATCCGTATTGTATGGTATCGTTGCACGGTTCGACGCGTTGCACGCGGGGTCCGGTTCACGCGATCGACGAAAGACGTTGGCCCCCAGGGGTCCCCCTGAGCACAGCCGGCGTCCGACGACCCGGCGTGGCGCTCAGGGGCGCGTAAGTCGAAGCAGAAGCAGCGGGCCGTTCGGGCAAGCGCGGCCGCTCGCGGAAGCGAGGGCGATCTGGCTGGCAGGGTGCGCGCCGATGGACATGCTGCGTTATACGGATAACGCCGGGGTCGGCGCAAGGGGGTTGTGCGTTGGGCCGCCATCCGCAGCAACCGGTCCGGTTATCGAAACAAAGCGCGTCGGATCGATCCGCAACGGTCTTCCACCCGGTGCATAACGCTTATACTCTATGTCCGGGCGCTATCACCGCCGACATCCGCCGAAGGAACCGCCGCATGCGCATTCTGGCCGTTTTGGCTTTTTTACTGTGTTCGACGATCGCCTTGCGATCCGAACCCGCCCGTGCCGCGCCCGGCCCCGGCGAAACCTTCCACGACTGCACGCCCAATTGCCCGGAAATGGTCGTCGTGCCGGCGGGAACGTTCCAAATGGGCTCCTCCGACGAGGAAACCACCCGCGAAGCCGTGGAAAACGAATTCGCGGTCTGGGAAAAACCCGTGCATAGCGTGACCATTGCGAAGCCCTTTGCGGTCGGCAAGTTCGCCGTCACCTGGGCGGAATTCAACGCCTTCGCCAAGGAAACCGGCTACAATACAACAGGGTGTTTGGCCAGGGACACGAAAGCCGGAAAATACGAATACGACGACAAAAAAAGCTGGAAGGACCCGGGTTTCCCGCAAACCAACCTGTCCCAACCGGTGGTTTGCGTCGCTTGGGACGATGCGATGAAATACGTTGCCTGGCTGTCGGCGAAATCCGGCCAACAATACCGGTTGCTGTCGGAATCCGAGTGGGAATTTGCCGCGCGTGCCGGCACGATGACCGTGCGCTACTGGGGCGATGCCATCGGTTCGGGCAACACGAACTGCGGCGATTGCGGCAGTCGTTGGGACTTCAAGCAAACCGCACCGTCCGGCAGCTTCAAGCCGAACGGCTTTGGTCTATACGACATGGTCGGAAATGCCTATCAATGGACCGGCGATTGCTGGAATGAATCATATGATGGTGCGCCGAAGGACGGCTCCATCACCACAACCGGAGATTGTAATCGCCATGCCGTCCGCGGCGGTTCCTGGCTTAACGGTTCGAGGGAGGTGCGCGCGGCCCACCGCTTCAGGCTCCTCACCGGCATCCGATTCGACAATATCGGTTTCCGTGTAGCCAGGACGCTCCCGTAGGAAGCATTACCTCCTGAATTTTCACCCCTTGAGGGGGAAGTCCAGAACACGGAATATCCCCCTTCTGGACGCCCACCGCCCCACAATCCCCACCACCCAAAAACCACCGAGGAAACCGCCACCATGCTCGAAACCCGCGAAGGCGGCTGTCACTGCGGACGGGTGCGG
>JANXMB010000010.1 GCA_025354865.1 Acetobacteraceae bacterium
CGACCGAGCGTGCCGTCCCATGCGAGCAGAAGGGCGGCGCCTTGGTAGGTGCCGGGATCGGTCGCGATGGTTTCCCGGCGATCGCGCGCAAGTCCGACCAACGCCTTCTCCCCGAACAGCGGATCGGTGTCGGAACCGGCAATCGACACGGCGTTGATCGCCAGGATGGCAGCAAGACAGAATTTCGCCGCGCGGGTCTGCCAATGCCGTGCCAGCAGGATCGCCAAGGGCACCGCGATGGCGACGGCCGCGACATCGATGTAGCGGGCAATGACATTCAGATAATCGGCCATCGCGTAGAACAGCACCGCGAACCAGACCAGCGCGGCACCGCCGAACAAGCGCGCGAGGGATGGGCCTCGGCGGGCCGCCACGATCGCAGTTGGGACCGCAAACCAGAACAGCAGGCCGAATTGCTGGTTCAAAAAGGCAACGACCCAGGGCTTCAGGCTGCGCGACACCGCCAGCGCCCCGAACCGATCGACGCCCGGCAAGGTCCGGTATTGGCCTTGCATCAGGGGTGAGTCGTCCTCCACCCCCATCAGGCTGACGTGGAACCGGTAGAGCGGATCGCCGCTGGCGGCCCAGAGCGCGCCGAAATCCAGTCCGGCGATCAGGACAAAGCCAACGCCCATCCAGACGTAGTGCAGGCGGGAACCGCCGTATCCGCATAGGAACAGCATGCCGTAAAGCACCAGGATGGCGACCGAGGTTTCCCGGGTGACGAACCCCAATCCCGCCGCCGCACCGGACAGCACGAACAGCCAGGTCCGCCGATCGCGGCAGGCGAAGTAGAATGCCCAGACGGAGGAGACGATAAAAAACGCCTCGGGAATGTCGGTGAACGACACGGTGGCACCCAGCGCCAGGGCCGGCATGGTGCCCGTCAGCACCACCGCCAACGCGGCCGCAGTCGGACCCGCGACGGCGCGCACCGCCAACCACGTCAGCAGCAACAAAGCCGCGAGATAGAGCAGAATGGGCAGCGCGACGGCGAGCTCGGATGGCCCGATCAGCCAAAAGAACAGCGCCGTCGGTAGTACTATGGCATGTCGCAGCGCGTGGTGATCGGTGCCCAGATGCGGGAAATGCGCGACCCACTCCGCCGCCGCTTCGGCGTAGGCTCGATCGTCGGACTCGGTATAGCCGGTCCAGGACACGGCGATCGCGACGACGACGAGCAGGGCGGCGAGCATCGCCCCGCCGCAGTCCCGGCCTGGGCGGATCGGCGTCAGGTAATGCCGAAGACCGATTTCGCGTTCTCCAGGAATACCGCGCGGCGCTGTTCTTCGGTCATTTTGAACGGCAGCGCCTGGGCGGGATCGTCAAAGTCCCAATGCGGGTAGTCCGTGGCGAACAGAATGCGGTCCCAACCGATCCAGTCGAACACTTCGGCCAACTGGGTGCGGGGTTCCGGTTCCTCGATCGGTTGGGTGGTGAACCAGATGTTGCTGCGCAGATATTCCGACGGCAGGCGCTTCAAATGCGGCAATTCGCGTTTGAGTTTTTTGTATTGCGCATCCATCCGCCAACCCAGGGCGGCGGCCCAGGCCACCCCGCCCTCGATCATGATGAATTTCAGGGTCGGAAAGCGTTCCAATACGCCTTCCAGGATCAAACTCACAGTCAAAGCCTGCTGCGCCTGGGCGTGTCCGACCATTTCTTCCAGATAGTACGATCCCCAACCGGACGACGTGATCGCATTGCCGCCGTAGCCGAAGGCGTGAACCCCGATGGGCAGGTTAGCAGCGGCGGCGGCTTCGAAGATCGGCCAATAGGCGCGCTGGCCCATGGGCGTGGCGGTGCGCGACAGAAACAGCACCTGGGCGAAATTCTTGTCCCCGGCCCGACGCTCGATCTCTTTGACCGAGGCCATCGGATCTTCGTACGGGACCACGACCGACGCCCGCAAACGCGAATCCTGCGAGGTCCATTCCGCGACCTGCCAATCGTTGGTGGCGGTCGCCAGCGCGGCCGATAGATCGAGGTTCATCGCCCCCTGTCCAACCCCAAGCGGATTTAGAATCCCAAGCGTCACGTTGTTGGGGTCGAGGTGTTGCCGCGCCATGAATTCGAGATCGCTGCCCGGTGTTTTGCCCGGCGGCCAAGAATCGATGCGGCTCGCGCTTGGCTGTCCCTTGGGATAGGCAGAGCCGCGTTCCCAGGGCTGGCGATAGGCGACGCTGAAATTCTCCAGATGCTCCCGCCATTGCCGGGACAAATAGGGAAACAGCGAATTGCTGACCCCGCCGACGCTGGGGCCGGCCGGACGCGGGTGGATATCGCAGTCGGCGATGGCCAGGCGAGATTGGCCGGGCTGGGCCGGCGCAGGGCGATTCAGAACATCGACGGTCATACCAGGGTCTCCCCCAACGATTGTTTCAGCCGAGGATACGTCTTCAGCGGGTTTTCCGCCATGATTTTCGCGGCCAACGCCTTATCCATGCCGGCGGGTAGCACGTTGTGGCCGTCGAACTGCCAGTGCGGATAGTCGGTGGAAAACAGCAGGATGTCGTCGGAACCGATATGCTCCATCAACCGCATAATCCCGCCATCGTCGGACGGTGCATCGAAGGGTTGCAGCGTCATCCTGACGCGATCGCGCACGATCGACGCTGGGGGATCGCTGACCCACGGAATTTCGGCCCGCAGCCCCTTCCAGAATTTGGTCAGCCGCCAAAGATACGCGGGCAGCCAGGACACGCCGGATTCCATCAGAACGACGGTCAAAGCGGGGAATTTGGCGAAAACGCCCTCCACCATCAGGCTCGTGAGCTGGGATTGAAAACCCGGCGCCTGATTGACGTAATCTTCGGTGAAATACGACGGCCAACCCACAGGGGTCACCGGGTGACGATAGGTGCTGCCAGCGTGGATGCCGAGTGTGAGACCGTGCTTTTCGGCCGCCGCATAGATCGGCCAGTTCTGTCGCCGGCCCAACGGGATCTCGCCGCCGACCAGCAACAACACCTGAACGAAGCGCTTATCGACGGCCACCCGCTCGATTTCTTCGACCGCGCGTTCGGGATTCTGCGTCGGCACGACGATGGAGGCCCGCAGCCGGTCATCCTTATCCAACCACTCCCGCGCAAT
Organism: Acetobacteraceae bacterium; assembly: GCA_025354865.1. Taxonomy (GTDB): domain Bacteria; phylum Pseudomonadota; class Alphaproteobacteria; order Acetobacterales; family Acetobacteraceae; genus Rhodopila. The sequence goes on from JANXMB010000010.1 coordinate 3,094, forward strand.
CCAATCGTTGATCGCTCGGCTGAACGCGGCCCCGAGATCCTCGCTGAACAGCGCCTGCGCGCCGTAAAGACAGTTCAGAATCGCCATGCTGGAGCCGAAAGGATCGAGCGCCTGAGCCGCCAGCGCCCCGACCGAGGTGCCGGCCTTGCCAGTCGCATCCCGCCAATCCTCCCGGAAACTGAGAGGATTGGTTGTGGGATAGCTGTTGGTCGCCAACTCGTCGAAACCGCGCCGGATCACCGTATCGCGCCACATGTCGGGCAGATACGGCAACAGAGCGGCGAGACTGGGGACGGTCGGGTGAACGTCGCAATCGACGACGAGAGGCGGTGTCACGATCAGACCTTGACCAGGATGTCCCCGCCTTCGACCTTGATCTCGAACACCTGCAAATTGGTGTCGGCCGGGGCGGACATGGCTTTACCGGTGCGGATGTCGAACTGGGCGGCGTGCAACGGGCATTCGATGCAACCGTTTTCCAGCCAGCCTTCGGTCAACAGGGCGTATTCATGGCTGCACACGTTGTCGGTCGCGCAGAATTCGCCGCCGGGCAGGTGGAAGATCGCAACTTCGCGCTTGCCGACGCGCACGCCGAGGCACTTGCCCTCCGCCACATCTGCCGTTGCCGCCACGCGTGTCCAGTCAGCCATTTCGGTCTCCTTCGGTTTATCGGTGCATTGTGGCAGGGGTGGGCGCGTTGGCCAAGCCGGGCGACGCCGCGCGATGGGCGTGCCGGTCGCCGGGAACCGCGCGCGATCGTCAGACTTCCAGCCACTCCCGCCGGATATCGGCGTTGGCGGACAGATCGGTCGGGGTTCCTTCGAACACGATCTTGCCGTGCCCCATCACGTACAAGCGGTGCGAAATCTTCAGCGCGATGGTCAATTTCTGCTCCACCAGCAAAATCGCCACACCGCGGCTGGCGATTTCGGCCAACAGCACACCCACCTGTTCGACCAGAAGCGGCGCCAGACCCTCGGTCGGTTCGTCGATCAGCACCAGATCGGGGTCGCCCATCAGCGTCCGGCACATCGTCAGCATCTGCTGCTCGCCGCCGGACAGAACGCCGGCCGGGTTGTTTTGCCGCGCGGCCAGATTGGGGAATAGGCGGAAGACATCGTCGAACGTCCAGCGGCCGAATTTGCCGGCGCGCTTCAGCCCGAGTTCCAGATTCTGCCGCACCGACAGCGACGGGAAAACCTGCCGATCTTCCGGCACGTAGCCGATACCCGAACGCGCGACGAGGTCGGGACGCATGCCGGCGACATCCTTGCCGCGATACAGGACGGCGCCGCGCGGCTCCACCAATCCCATGATCGCCTTGCACAGGGTGGAGCGGCCGACACCGTTACGGCCCAGCAAAGAAACGATTTCGCCTTCGTTCACCGACAGATCGACGCCGTGCAAAATATGGCTCTGCCCGTAAAACGCGTGGAGGTCGCGCACTTCGAGGATCATTCGTCGAGCGCTCCCAGATAGGCTTCCTGCACGGCTTTGCTGGATCGCACGACCTCCGGCGGGCCGGACGCGATGACCTGTCCGTAAACCAGCACGGTGATGGTATCGGCGAGGTCGAAGACCACTTTCATGTCGTGCTCGACCATCAGCAACGTTTTGTCCTTCGTAACCCGCCGGATCAGCGCCATGGCGTAATCCGTTTCGGTATTGCTCATGCCGGCCGTCGGTTCGTCCAGCAGGATCACCGATGCTCCGCCGGCGATCGTCATGCCGATTTCCAGCGCCCGTTGTTCCGCGTACGATAGCAACCCGCTGGGCACGTCGCGCCGGCTCCCGAGGTTGAGTTCTTCCAGCAGCGCTTGCGCGGCGTCGTTCAAGGCTTTTTGCCGCCACAGCGCCGACCAGAAGGAATATTTATAGCCACGGCTCCAGAGCAACGCGCAGCGCAGGTTTTCGAACACCGACAGTTTCGGAAAAATCGAGGTGATCTGAAAGCTGCGCGACAGCCCTGCTCGGTTGATCTTATGCGGCGGCATCGTATCGATCCGCGCGCCGTTCAACAGGATCTCCCCAGAGGTGATCGGGAAGCGCCCGCTGATCAGATTGAACAGCGTCGTTTTGCCAGCGCCGTTTGGACCGATGATGCAATGCCGCTCGCCGGCCGCGATGTTCAGGCTCACGCCGCGAATGATTTCGGTGGCGCCGAAATTCTTGCGGACATCCCGCAGGCTGACGGCGGTCATGACCGCTGCCCCTGCTTCAGATCGGCGGTCAGGCTTTCCCAGACGCGGTGGAAGGCCCGAGCCTCGAACCGCAGCCAGACCCCGCCGCCGAGGAGGCAAACAACCGAAATCAGCCATGGTTGCACCGCGGCCACATCGATCGCGTTGCCGAACAGCACCAGTTTTTTACCTTGCGCCGCGCCAATGGTGAGGAAAGACAGCAGTTCCACCAGACCGACGAAGCCGAAAATCAGCGCCAGGAACGGCACGGCCAGACGCAAATACGGCCCGGCGAGGCGCCCGAGGCGACCGGCCGCCGCGATCGGCCCATGCGCCACGATCAGGCCGGACAGCCCGGCCGGCGCGAACATCACCATGGAAATGAACATGACGCCGACATAGACCAGCCAGGAATTCGACAGCAGGCTGACACCGCTTTGCAGCAGCGTGATCAGCACCGCGCCGAGGATGGGCCCACCGAACACCGTGGTGCCGCCGATATAGGCCATCAGCAGCGCGTTCGCCGACAGCGGGCCGGCCAAGGCGTCGAAGGTCACGATCTCGTATGCGACGGCGTAAAGCCCGCCGCCGATGCCGGCGAACAGGCCGGACAGCGCGAATTGCAGGAACCGCACGACACGCGGATCGTAGCCCATGAACTGCGCGCGCTCGTAATTGTCGCGGGTGGCATTGGCCATGCGGCCGAGCGGGGTTTGCGTCAGAAAATACATGCCGGCTGCGGCAATCAGGGTCCATGCCAGGATAAGGTAATAGACTTGCAGGCCGGACGCGTAGGTCAACCCGAACAGGCTGCGCTCGATCATCCGATTGGTGGTGACCCCGCCCTCCCCGCCGAAGAAATTGTGGAACATCAGTGCGGCGGTCGCCATCAGCTCACCGATGCCCATCGTAATCATGGCAAAGGCGGTGGCGCGTTGCTTGGTGGCCATGTAGCCGAACACGATCGCCAGCCCGAGGCCGGACAGACCGGACAGCAGCGGCACGACTTCCATCGGCAGCGGCAATGAGCCATCGCCCGCCGCATTGAGGAAATGGACCGTCGCGTAGCCGCCGATGCCGAAGAAGCTGGCATGGCAGAGCGAAAACAGTCCGGCCTGCCCCAACAGCATGTTGTACGACAGCGCCAGGATCACCATCATGCCCATTTGACTGAGCATGGAGATGACGAACCCGGAATCGCGCCCGGTTTGAAAGTCGTGGAACGCCCATGGTGCCGCCACGGCCAGCACCACCGCAAAAACCCAGATCCAGCGTGGCGTGTTCATGTGTCGCGCGTCCCCATCAGGCCGCGCGGGCGGAACAACAGAATGACGATCATCATAGCAAAGGGCAGCAATGCGCCGATGCGGGCGATGGGCACGGTCAAGACTTCCATCAGCAGATTGTCCGCCTTCAAGGCCAGGCCCAACGGCCGCAACAGGTCGGCGATGGAATAATCCACCACCACCGCGAATGTCTGGATCATCCCCATGACGATCGAGGCGATGAAGCAGCCTCCGAGCGAGCCAAGGCCGCCGAAGACGACGACAACGAAGACGATGGGTCCCATAGCCTCCGCCATGCCGGGTTCGGTTGTCTGGTAGTTGCCGCCGATCACCCCGGCCAGCCCGGCCAACAGGCAGCCACCGGCAAACACCGTGGTGAACACCATCGGCACGTTATGCCCGAGCGCGGACACCATGTTCGGGTGGGTCAGTGCGGCTTGGATGATCAGACCGATACGGGTCTTTTTCAGCAACAGCCATGTCGATAGCAGCATCCCGGCGGAAATCATCAGCATGAAGCCGCGATAGGCGGGGAAGTTGGCGCCGTAGATGTGGAACAGCGGGAAATCCAGCAAGGCCGGCACCCGGTAGGGCATTGGCAGCATCCCCCAGGTCATCTGCACGCCGCGTTGCACGATGAAAACCAAGCCGAACGTAAATAGCAGTTCGGCGATATGGCCGTTGCGATGGACTTTGCGCAGGCCCCAGATCTCGATCCCCGCGCCGATCGCCCCGCATAGCAGCGGGGCGATAATCAGCGCCGGGAAGAACCCGACCACGCGGCTCACTTGAAAGGCCAGATAGGCGCCGATCATGTAGATGCTGGCGTGCGCGAAATTCAGCACGCCCATCATGCTGAAAATCAACGTCAACCCGCTGGCCAGCATGAACAGCAGCATGCCGTACACCAGCCCGTTGAGCAGGGAGATAACGAAGATCTCCATCCGTGGCGGCCCCGCCCCTCTGCGCGATCTACGATGCCGGCCGTTTCATTTTGCAGGTGGTGGGCAAAGTCAGGTCCTTCGCCGAGGCCGAGTAATAGGTCTTCCAGCCCAGGCCGGTATGCTCCGAGTCGTATTTCACGTCTTTGGTGAAGACGCCGGCATAATAGGGCATCAGCAGTTGGTGGTCGTCCTTCCGCATGATGTTTTCCTGCCCCACGAGATCCGTGGTCTGCATCCCTTCCAGCGCCAGCGCGACTGCCAACGGATCGGTGTTGCCGGCCTTGGTTATTGCCGCCATCAGCATGTCCAGCATGGTCATGAAGTTGGTGGTGGAGAAATCGGTCTCGTGATGCTTGCGCCATTCGACCGAGAAGTCCTCGGCCGCTTGCATCTTCAGGTCGGTGCCGACATTGCCGCTATATTCGAAAATAGAGGTCAGGCGGCCTTCGCCGGCCGGCCCGATCGCCGTCGGCCCACCGATCAGATGCGCCAGATAGGTGTCGAACCGCACATTTAGCCCTTGGCTCATGGCTTCCTTGATCAACAGGTTCAGGTCGCGGTTGTAATTGCCGGTGACGACGGTTTGCGCACCGGATTCCTTGATCTTGGCAACATAGGGGGAGAAATCCTGCACCTTGCCGAATGGCATCAACTCGTCGCCGACGATCTGGATGTCGGGGCGCAGGGCGGCCAGCCACTTCTTGGTGTCGGCCTGCACGGATTGGCCGAACAGGTAATCCTGATTCAGCAAATAGACTTTGGTAATATCCTTCGAGAGCGCTTTGATGCGCGTCACCGCCCGCATTTCCACATTGCCCGCAAAGCGGAATTGCCAGAAATCGCACTTCTCGTTGGTCAACTCGGTCGCCAGCGCACCGCAATTCAAATAGATCACCCGATTGGTCGGGTTGCGCGCGTTATGCTTGGCCACGCCGTCGATCAATGCCGCGCCGACGTTCGAGCCGGTGCAATGCATCACGAAGGGGATATTCTGATCGGTCACGCTTTTCAGCGCGATCAGCGCTTCCGCCGGTTGCAGCTTGCTGTCGAAGGGCACGATCTCGATCTGCTTGCCCAGCACGCCGCCACGGGCGTTGATCCGGTCGAACAACACCTTGAAAATCTTCAGGAACTCATCGCCGCCCGACGCAAACGGGCCGGAGAAGGGGTCGATATAGGCGATTTTGATCGTATCCGCCGCCCTGGCCGGCTGGCCGCAGAGTGCGGCGAACGACAGGATTGCGGCCGCGAGAACCCGGCGCATGATCTTTGTCATAGTCCCTCCCAAGGATTTGAAATTCGTCCCGACAGTAGGCAGGCCCGGAAAGGCGAGTCAATGCGCGCTACCGTCCGGTAGCGCTGCCGGCGGAAGTGGGGTTATATAGTGCCAACCTGGAAATCCGGGACACGAATGGGACCGAAGGAAACCGCCATGATATACCGCCCGCTCCTGCCGCGTCGCGCCCTGTTGACCGGGGCCGCTGCCAGCCTTGCTGCCCCCTTCGTGGTGCGGGCGCAAGGCAAGGAACCGTTGAAAATCGGGTCCGCCTTGCCGCTGACCGGCTCGCAGGCGGGGTATGGCAACGACTTTGCCACGGGTTGGCGCATGGGGGTGGCCGATGTGAACGCGGCGGGCGGGATCGTCGGGCGGCAAATCGAACTGATCACGCTCGACACCCAGGCCGAACCGCAATTGGGTATCAACGCCGCCAACCGGTTCATCGGCGTCGAGAAACTGCCGATGTTCTACACCGCATGGTCGGCGGTGGTGAAAGCGCAGGCCCCGATCGCCAACCGCGAAAAGGTGCTGATGATCAACGACGGGGCCAACTCGCCGGAAATCGCGACCCTGGGCGACTACGTCTACACCGCCTTCCCCCTGGCCGAGGTCGATATCGTCAAGCTGGCGAAATACGTCTGCACGACCCTGGGAAAAAAGACCGCAGCCGTCCTTTATATAAACAACGACACTGGCATCGAAGCGGCCAAACTCTACCGCGACACGTTCACCGTCGCCGGCGGCAAGATCGTGGCGTTCGAAGCCTACGACCCGAAAGCCACTGAATTCACCGGTATGCTGTTGAAAGCCCGAGCGGCAAATCCCGAGATTGTGCATATTCATGGGCTGACGGCGGACACGCCACAGGTCATCGCGCAGATGCGCCAGCTTGGCATGACGCAGCGCATCACCAGCTACTCCGCCGCCTACAACCCCAAGTTGGTGCAGCAGCTCGGCCCGGCGGCCGAGGGCCTCATCGTGACCTCCCTGGCGCCGGGGGTGAACGACAATCCCAATGTCGGCAAACTCCTGGATCGCTGGAAGGCGGAGCAAGGCCGGGTGCCGAACGGCCTGCCCTACGTGCAATATCAATACGATATGGTCTACCTGACCAAGGCCCTGTACGAATACGTGGATAAGAAGAACCAGCCCGCGACCGGCGACACGCTGCGCGACGCCCTGCTGAGCATCGGCACATTCGAGCTGCCGATGACCGGTAAAATGGTGCTCGATGGGCATCGGGTGAACAAGCCGGTCTATCTGCTGACCGTGGAAAAGGGTTCCTTCGTCCCCCTCGCCACACTGTAACCGCCCGTGTTCGAACCGATCATCCTGGCGCAGATCCTCTGGACCGGGATCGCGACATCGGCCCCGTTCGTGCTCCTGACGGTCGGGTTCGCCCTGACCCTGAAGGTGACGGGGTTGTGGAATTTCGCGCAAGCCGGGCAGATGGCAATCGCCTTCTACACCATGTTCTTCGCCCTCAACGGGCTTGGCCTACCGCTGATCGCAGCGGTCGGGCTGGGGATCGTTGCCACCGCCGGCAGCGCCTATGCCATCGAGGTCTTCGGCCTGCAGGTCCTGCGCGATCGGCAATCCGGCAACCTAACCTTCTTCATCTTCACGCTGATCCTGTCCGAATTCACAATCTATGTGATCACCCTGCTGTTCGGTACCGAACCGGAAACGCTGTACCAAAGCATCCTGTCCCCGGTGGATATCGTTGGCGGCATCGCCATCAGCGACTGGGATAAAACCGGCATCGCATTGACCGTCGCAGCTCTGATCGCGCTGTACGGCTTCATGCGATACAGTCGGGAAGGCCAGTTCCTTACCGCTGTTGCCGACAATGCACGATTGGCGGAGCTGTACGGCATTTCCGCCCAACGCGCGTATCGGGTGGTCGCGGCGATCGCGGCATTGTTCATCGTTGCGGCGATGTATTTGATCGGTTCGCATGGCGGGATCGTCCCGAACTCCCCGCTGGAGTTGGTGCTGTCCGCCGTCATCGGCACTCTGCTGGGCGGCATCGGCCGGGTTTTTGCCGCCGCCTGGGCGTCCATCTTCCTGGCGCTGATCCAGAGTTTCTCCATCCTGTTCATCGGGTCGCGCTGGCAGAATCTGCTGCTTTACGGATTTCTGTTCGCGACCATCGTCTTGTTCCCCCGGGGCGTGCGCCTGCCCCGGCTGCGGTGGGCCCGCTAATGGACTATCTGGTCACCATCGCCATTTCGATCGCGATTTATACGATCCTGGCGGCAAGCTACAATCTGGTCCTGGGCTACGGCGGCCTGTCCACCGTGGCGCACCCGATCTTTTTCGCGGTCGGTGCCTATACCGCCGGTCTCCTGGCGGTGAATTATCCAGAAAGCCCGGCGATCGCCAACGTGGTGGCCGGCATGGCAGCGGCGATGGTCGCATCGGTTCTGCTGGCCGCATCGTCGTTACGGGTCTCCGGCGATTATCTCCTGATCGCCAGTCTCGGCTTTCAGCTCGGCTTGCTGCAACTGATCAAGAACCTGGAATTCACCGGCGGCCCCGGCGGGCTGTCCGCCATCCCCAGCACCATCGTCGGACCGATGCGCGGGCCGGCCTTCCTGGCCATCTGCGGCCTCGCCGCCGCGGCCTGCGTCTTCATCATCCGTGCCATCGTGAACGGGCCGTACGGACGCGCGATTTCCGCCATGCGGGACGAGGAACTGGCCTTCACCGCCCTCGGCCGCAATGCCATGAGCATGAAGATCGTCATCTTCGCGATCGGCTGCGGCATGGCGGGCGGGGCCGGCGGGCTTTATGCGTATTATTTCCAATACGTCAGCCCCGATCAGTTCGACGTGCTTGCCTCCGCCGCGATCCTGACAATGGTCGTGCTGGGCGGGATGGGCACGGTCTACGGGCCGGTGGTCGGAGCGATTCTGCTGCTCGCCATTCCGCAGGCGATCACCTTCCTGCAACTGCCGCCGGCCATCATGGCGCCGATGCAAGGCATCATCTTCACCCTACTGGTGCTGGCGTTCCTGTTCCTGCGCCCCGCCGGCATCGTCGGGACAAAGGGGCGCCCGATATGACCGAGATCCTGCGGGTCGAGGGCCTGCAAAAGCGGTTCGGCGGCATCGTCGTTTCCGACAATGTGCATCTGACGATCGGGGCGGGCGAAATCCTCGGCCTGATCGGCCCGAACGGCGCCGGCAAAACCTCGCTGTTCAATTTGATCTCCGGCGTTCTGCGGCCCGATGCTGGATCGATCTATCTGCGCGGGCAGAAAATCGACAACGCGCCGCTGTACAAGCGGGCACGCATGGGCATTGCCCGCACCTGGCAGAATATGTTGCTGTTCCGCACCATGACCGTGATGGACAATTTGCTCGTCGGACCACGGGATTATCCGGGGGAGTCGATCGTCCGCCTCACCTTTGGCCGCGCCCACGTTCGCTCCGCCGAGGCCGCCATGAAGGGCCGCGCCATGAGCATCCTCGCTCGGATGGGGTTGGAACAAACCGCCGGCAGTGCGGTGGTCGATCTGCCGTTCGGGCAACAAAAACTCATCGGTCTGGCCCGCACCCTGATGAACGACGGCGATCTGCTGTTGCTGGACGAACCGATGGCCGGGGTCGAAGGCGCCGCTTACGAAACGATGCAGCGGGTCGTGCGCCAGGAAGCCGAAGCCGGGCGCGCCGTCTGCGTCGTAGAACACAACGTATCGTTTATCCGCGACCTCTGCTCGCGCGGGATATTCATGGCGCAAGGCAAGATATTGCAGGACGGCACGGTGGAGGAATTGATTTCCAGCGCCGTCCTCACCGAACTCTATTTCGGGGTCTGACGCAGCATGCTGTCCTACAAAGGAATTTCGGCCGGCTACGCGGGCGTTCCGGTGCTGCACGATGTGTCGTTCGACATCGCCGAGGGCGAGGCCGTGGCCATTTTCGGTCATAACGGCGCCGGCAAAACGACCCTGATGCGCTGCGCCGTCGGCGACATTGCCCAGGTGTCCGGGTCGGTGTCCTACCGGGGCGAAGATATCGTGCCCGGCGCGGTGTTCCGCAACACCCGTCGCGGCATCGGGTTTGTGCCGCAAGGCCACAACGTGTTCCGCGAATTATCGGTCCGGCAAAACCTGACCATTTCCGGCCTGCACCATCCCGAATCCCGGGTCGAGGATATCTACGCCCTGTTCCCCATTCTGTTGGAACGCAGCAATCAGGCGGCAGGTTCGCTCAGCGGCGGGCAGCAACAGATCCTGGCACTCGGCATGGCGTTGATGACAAAGCCGAGTATTTTGTTGTTGGACGAGCCGTCTACCGGGCTGGCGCCGATCGTTGTGCGCGATGTCATGGCAAGCCTGACCCGCATCAACCGCGACACCGGCACAACCGTGATGATCGTGGAACAGAATATTCCCGCGACGTTGGCGATCGTTTCGCGTGCGATCGTGGTCAAAGCCGGCCGCGTGGTGTTCGACGGACCAAGCCGCGAGTTGGAACGAAAAGAAGATCTTTGGGGCTGGTTCTAAAGCGCGATGACCGAAGGTGGTATCACCGGAGGTCTGAATCGCGCGACCGAACAAAAGGTTAGATCGCGATACGTGAGCGGGAGCAAACGCATCGCGATCTAAACCGGGGCACGCTTGCAAATAGGGAGTTTCGATATGGGCATGCGAATCTGGCACCAAAGTTTCACCGTTCTGGAGGACCTTCCCGGCTACCCCGAAGCCATTCGCGCGCACGCTGCCAAAATCCTGCGCCCCGACACCGAACTCGTGCTGCACGGACAGGCACCGGGCACCTATCCCAGCAATTATCCGGGTAACGACATCGGCTACGGCTACACCTTCGGCATTCACGGGCATCAATGGATTGCCGCCGGACGGGCAGCCGAGCAGCAGGGGTTCGACGCATACGCGATGTGTACGTTGCCGAACCCGATGTTGCGGGAAGCACGCTCGATGCTCGAAATACCGGTCGTCGGCATGGGCGAAACATGTTGCCATCTAGCCACGATGTTCGGCCAGCGTTTCGCCATCATGCTGTTTATCGATCGCATGATTCCCCTGTACCAGGAACAGATTCGTCAATACGGCCTCACGGATCGTTGCGCTGGCGTCGTGGCATCCGGGCTGGGTTTCGGCGGCGTGCTCGAAGCCTATACCAACCCGGCCAAAGCCATCGAACAATTCCAGGAAGCGGCCCGGAAAGTCATCAAGGAAACCGGCGCCGACGTGATCGTTCCGGGGGAGGTTCCGTTGAACCTGTTGATGGCCCGTAACGGTATATCTCGGGTCGATGATGTTCCGATTATCGATGGGCTGGGCACCACGTTGAAAATGGCCGAGTTGATGGTCGATTTGCAGCGCGCGACGGGCATCAAGCACAGCCGACACGGGTTTTTCAATTCCGTTCCCAGTATGGAACGTGTGGACCAAGTCGGACATTTCTACGGGGTCGATCGCATCCGCTTCTGAAAGCCCCCGCCATGACCGATCCCATTCAGGACACAATCGTCGCCCTGCTGCCCCCTCTGCTCGGCACCCTGCACGCCCTGGAGGAGATCGGTCGGTATCTGCATCCGCCGCTGCAACAGGCGCTGGTCGATCGCCTCGGCGACCGCGATGCCCAGTTGCACGCTGCCGTGGCCATGTTCGAAGCGGTCGATTGGCCGGAAGCCATGCATCCCTTCCGGGATCGATTGGCACTGGCCTGCCTACACACGCTACGCGCCACCGATGGTCTGCGCGCCGCATCCGGACAGGCAAACCCGCCCTTCGCCGCCAGCCGCGCGTTGCGCCAGACCGGACGCGCGCTGGAAGCGCTGTATCCCTTGGCTGCCCTGCTCCCGTCGGTCGGGCGGTTCTTCCTGGAACCCGGACGCGCCGACCTACCCACCGCCACGCCCGAGGGCACCGGCGTCCTCCACGTCGGAAACGACACCGATATGCGCGGCGGATTTTCCGTTTACGTTCCAGAATGGATTGATCGCACCGAGCCGGTTGCGGTTGTATTCGCGTTGCATGGCGGGGCCGGGCACGGGCGGTTATTCCTATGGAACTGGGTGCGGGAAGCGCGATCGCGCGGTTTCATCGTCGTCGCACCGACGGCGAGGGGCGATACATGGTCGCTGATGGAGCCCGAGGTCGATGCCGCAAACCTGTCCGGCATTCTTTCGGAACTGGGTCGGCATTACCGGCTCGCCCCCGATCGCCGCCTGCTGACGGGCATGAGCGACGGCGGAACATTCACGCTGCTGAGCGGACTCGATGCGGACTCGCCATTCACCCATCTGGCGCCGATCGCCGCGAGCTTCCACCCGGCGATCGTCGCCATGAGCGAGCCCGAACGCATCCGCAATTTGCCGATTTATGCGATCCACGGCGCGTTGGACTGGATGTTTCCGGTTTCGGTAGGCCGCACGGCAGCCACCGTCCTGAAATCGGCCGGTGCAGCGGTGATCTACCGGGAGGTCGCGGACCTGTCGCACACCTATCCCCGGGACGAGAACGCCGGAATATTGGATTGGTTCCTGCCGGGATCGTAACGGCCCTTAGGCGGTTGTCCGGTCGCGCGATTCAGACCTCCGGTGATACCGCCTACGGTCATCGCGATCGTGTCCGGTCGCGCGATTCAGACCTCCGGTGATACCGCCTACGGTCATCGCGCTCTATCCCGCCGCAGCGACCGCCTTGCCCCTCGATAGCCTGAAGATGCGGTCCAACCGCTCCACCCCGACCAAGCGATGCGCGATCAGCACGACGGTTCGCCCTTCGGCCACATTGTTCAGCACTGTCAGGAATGCACGCTCCGTCTCGGCATCCAGGCCAGCGCAAGGCTCGTCCAGGATCAGGATCGGTGCCGAGGACAGCAGCGTACGGGCCAACGCCAATCGCCGTCCCTGCCCGCCGGAAAACCGGGTGCCGCCCTCCCCCACCCAGGTATCCAGGCCATCGGGCAAGGCGCGCACGATTTCGGCGATGCGCGCAGCTTCCAGCGCCGCCCACAGATCGGTGTCGGTCGCCTCGGGGCGCGCCAGCAGCAGATTGGCGCGGATTGTGTCGTCGAACAGATGCGTCGCCTGCGACAACCAGGCAATCCGAGCGCGCAGGGATGCGGCGGGGATTGTGGCGATATCGGTGTCGCCCAGGGTTATCCGCCCGGCCTGGGGGACCGCGACCTTCAACACCAAGGCCGCCAGCGAGGATTTCCCCGCCCCGGACGGCCCCAACAGCGCAATCCGAGCGCCTTGCGGTATGTCGAGGGTCAGGCCGTCGAACACGTCGGGGCGGTCGGGCGACCAGCGGAAACAAACGCCCTCGAACCGCAGCCTTGTGCCGGCGGGCGGGGGTGCAGCATCAACGGGATCGGGCACGGGATCGGGCGTGTCGGCAGCTTCCAGCACGCGGCGGGCGGCTGCGGCGGCATGACCGATCAGCGCCCCGGCGCGCGGCAACCCGCCGATTGCCTCGAACCCCGCGACCACCAGGAAAACCGCGAGGAATTCGCCCTGCCACAACGCGCCCAGCAGCGCCGCCTGTCCGCACAGGAAGGCCAATGCCCCAGCCAATGCCACGCGTCCGGCCAGCGCGTGTTGCGCGGCGAGCAGCGCGGCTTCCCGCGCTTGTACCAGCGCGAGCATGCGGCCCTCGGCAGCGAAGGCGCGCACCTCCCGCAGGCCGGTCAAGGCGTCCAGCGCCGCGACCCGCAGTCCCCCCGCCGTTTTTGCCAGCGAATCCCCCGCCTGCCGCGCCGCTCGGGCCGCAAACCAGGGCATGACGAAAGCGGCTAGCACGAACAGGGCGCCGACGATCGGGCCACTGCCCCAAACCACGATCGGCAATAGCAGCACAGCACCGGCCAGCGGCACCAGAATACGCAGATAAAGCCCGTCCAGCACCTGCACGTCGCCCACCAGGCGCGCCAACAAATCACCCGCGCGGCGGAAACCCAGCCCACCGGCCGAACCGCTGGCCAGTCGGCGGAAAAACCAGACGCGCACGTCCGATTGCGCCCGGAACATCGCCGCGTGGGTCACCATCCGCTCGGTGTAGCGCAGCAGCACCCGCCCGGCGCCCAATGCACGCAGGATCGGCGGCAGACCCAACAAGCCGGTCGCGGCCAAGCCGCCATAAGCCATCAGCCCAACAGCGGAGGCCACGGCCGCCAGCGACACCAGCACTCCGGCCGTCAGCCAGAGCACCCGCCCGCGCCACAGCCCGAGAATACGCAGAAGGTCGGCGATCATGCCGCCCTGCCTTCGCGGATGTTCAACCGCCTTCCCCCGAACGTATGCGCAGCAGCCGAGTGGCTGGCCAGGATCGCCGTCCGCCCGATCGCCAGACGTTGTAGGCTTTCCAGCACCTCCGCCTCGGTCGCGGGATCCAGATGCGCGGTCGGCTCGTCCAGCAGCAGCAACGGGGCATCCTTGAGGTAGGCGCGGGCGATGGCGACGCGCTGCGCTTCCCCGCCCGACAGGCCGAAACCGCCCTCCCCGACCGGCGTATCGAGGCCCTGGGGCAGCGCGTCGGCGAAATCGGTCACGCGGGCCGATGCGGCGGCGGCAGCGACCTCGGCGTCGGTGGCTTCGGGACGAGCGAAGCGGATATTGTCGCGGATGGTGCCGGCAAACAGCACCGGGCGTTGGCCGATCCAGGCGGTGAAGCGGGACAAAGCTTGCGGCACCACGTCGGCGATATCCGCGCCGTTGATCGTGACCCGGCCGCTATCGGGGCGGATGAAGCCCAGCAGCATCTCGATAATGGTGGATTTGCCGGCGCCGGACGGGCCGGCCAGCACCAGGATCTCCCCGGGTGCGGCGCGGAACGACAGGCCGTTCAGTGCCGTCGGGCGAGCGCGGTCCCAGGTGAAGCGCACATCTTCGAAAACCACCGTGATCCCTTGCGCCGCCACGGTGCGGATCTCGCGCGGCGGCAGGGGCGCGGGCAGCGGCGGCACATCGACCATCGCCTCGGCTGCCGCAGTCGCGTGCAGCCGATCCTGATAGGCGGCGGAGAAGGCGCGAATCGGGGCGAAAAATTCCGGCACCAGCAACAGCACGAACAGGGCGACCGGCAGCGCCGCACCGCCCATGGAGAAGTGGACGGCGATCGAAATCAGCGCCAGTGCCGCCGCAAGATCGAGCGCGGCCGACGACAGGAACGCCACCCGCACCACCCGCATCGTGCGGACCCGCAATTCGTCGGCGGCTGCGGCCATGCGGGTGGCTTCGTCCTCGGCGCGCCCGAGCAGCACGATGGTGGCGATGCCGCGTATGCGATCGACGAAGCGGGCCTGCAGGCGCTCCATCGCCAGGAATTGGCGGCGGGTCGCGGCGGCGGCGCCAATGCCGGCAACGGCCATGGCGATGGGGACCAACAGGCCGCAGCCCAGCAGCACCGCTGCGGACCAGGGGTCGAAGGCCATGACGGCTGCCAACACCACGACCGGACCGCCCAACGCGAAGACCGCGGCCGGGATATAGCGGGCGAACAACCCGTCCAGCGCCTCCACCCGGTCCACCACGACGGCGGTCAGTTCGACCGAGTGGCGGGTTCGCAGCATGGCCGGTCCGGCCGCGAGCAGACGACCGAGCAGATCGGTGCGCAACCGGCGGCGGGCGGACGCGCCGATCCCGAACGCCCGCATTTCAATCGCGTAGGACAGTGCCGCTCGGCTCAGCGCCAGCGTGGCGAACAGACCGGCGAACGACCCAAAATCCCGCCCGACCAGCAGCATCGACACCGCATAAACCTGCCCGATGGCGAGCAACGTCGCCAGCAGGTTCATCGCCAGGATCGGGCGCACAGCAAGAAGGCCCAGCCGTTGCTCCGCCATTATCCAGGCTCGGGCGGCTGACTTGGTATGATCGGCTGTCGGCATGACGCGCGGATTAGCCCAGAGCGGGGATTTTGGACAGAGCGCGGCTATTGGACAGGCTCAATACATCACATCCCCACCGTTCGGGGACAAAGTCGCGCCGACATAGAACCCGCCATCCGGTCCCGCCAGCAACAGGGCGGTGGCGGCGATTTCCTCCGGCCGGCCGAAACGCCCGATCGGCAGGGCGTCGACGAAGGCCTGCCGATCCTCGGGCGTCATGGTGGCTGTCAGATCGGTGGTAACCGGGCCCGGCGCGATAGCATTGACACGTATGCCCTTCGGCGTCGCTTCCCACGCCAAAGCGCGGGTAAAGCCCGCAATGCCGGCCTTGGCGGCGGAATAAACCGCCGCGTTCGGGGCGCCCTTGATGCCGCGCTGGGATGCCACGTTGATAATGCACCCGTGCCCGCGCGCCACCATCGCCGGGTAGACCGCCTGGGCCATGAAGAACATGCCCTTCAAATGCACCCCCAGGATCGAGTCGAAATCGGCTTCCGTGTATGCCTCGAACGGTTTGCGGATGTTCATCCCGGCGTTGTTGAACAAGATGTCGATGGGGCCGAAATCCCGCGCGACGGCATCGGCGAAGGCCTTGCCGGCGGCGATATCCGACACATCCACCGATCGATGCAGGGCGCGGCGTCCCAGGGCGGCGATCTCGGCAGCGGTTTCATCGGCCTTGGCGTCGTCGTTCAGATGGCAAAAGGCGATGTCCGCGCCCTCGTGTGCGAAGGCCAACGCCGTCGCCCGCCCGATCCCGCGGGAGCCGCCGGTGATCAGTGCGATTTTTCCTGCTAATTTCATTGGGGCCAGTTTCATCGGGAATGCCTCTTGTCGGTTTGACCCATGTTGCCCTGGAACGCTGGCTGCACCAAGTTTCGACCATGTTGATCGTTCGCACCCTCTCCGACCTCCGCGCCGCTTGCGCAACCCTCCGCACCCAACATGGGGGGCTCGGTTTTGTGCCGACCATGGGGGCGCTGCACGACGGGCATCGCGCTTTGGTCCGCGCCGCCGTGGCCTCGGGCGTGCCGGCCGTGGCGTCCATCTTCGTCAATCCGTTGCAGTTCAACGCGACCGAGGATCTGTCGCGGTATCCGCGCGACGAAGCCGGCGACCTCGCGGCGTTGGAGGCTTGCGGATGCTCCCTGGTCTGGCTGCCCGATGTCGAGACCATGTATCCGCCGGGCGAAGCCACCACGATCGCCCTGACCGGACCGGCCGAGCGGTGGGAAGGCGATGCGCGACCGGGCCATTTCCGGGGGGTGGCGACGGTTTGTGCCAAATTGTTTGGACAGGTGCGGCCGGATCGGGCGTATTTCGGGGAAAAGGACTGGCAGCAATTGCAGGTCGTCACGCGCATGGTCGCCGATCTGCTGCTGCCGCTGGAAATCGTCGGCATCGAAACCGTGCGGGAACCCGACGGCCTGGCGCTGTCGTCCCGCAATCGTTTCCTCAGTCCGGAGGGCCGCGCCAGCGCGCCGGTCCTGAACCGGGTGCTGCGGGACACGGCGCTGTCGCTGGCAAGCGGCGCTCCGACGGAGCCGGCACTGAATGCCGCGCGAGGCCGGTTGACCGAGGCCGGTTTCGCCGTGGACTATTTCGCTTTGGTGGATGGCCCGACCCTGGCGCCGATCGACTGCCCCGACCCCACCGCTCGGCTGATTGCCACCGCGCGGCTGGGCACCGTCCGACTGCTGGACAACGTTCCGGCACAGTAGAGCGCGATGGCAGCCGATCGCTGCCGACGACAACAATAAACGGGAGAGACGAAACCGATGAAACGCCGCACATTCCTGCGCACAACCGCCGCCACCGCAGCGGCCCTGCACGCGCCGTCCGCCTTCGCCCAAACCGCGCGGGAGAAAACCCTGCGGGTCGCACCGCTGACGGCGCTGTCGTCGATCGATACGGTGTTCAATACCTCGTTGGTGACGACCAACCACGGTTACGCCGCCTACGACACCCTGTTCGGCTTCACCGCGCGGCGGGAAATCACCCCGCAAATGGCCGAAGGACACACGGTCGAGGACGACGGACGCACCTACGTCATCAAACTGCGGGAAGGCCTGAAATTCCACAACGGCGAGCCCGTGCGCGCGCAGGATGCGGTGCAAAGCCTGAAGCGGTGGGCCGGCCGCGAAACCTTCGGCCAGACGGTGGCCAAATTCGTCGACACCTGGGGCGTCAAGGACGATCGCACGCTGCGAATCAGCCTAACGCAACCGATCCCGATCTTTCTGGAGGCGATCGCGCGCGGCAGTGCGTCCATCCCGTTCATTATCCCCGAGCATTTGGCGAAAACCGATCCGTATACGCAGATAACCGATGCGACCGGCAGCGGACCCTATCGGTTCGTTAAGGAGGAATTCCTGCCCGGCCAGATGGCAGTCTATCGCCGCAATCCGGATTACATCCCGGCCAAAGGCGCAGCAGACTGGACCTCGGGCGGTAAAATCGCCCATTTCGAGCGGATCGAGTGGCAGGCGATTCCTGAACAGGCCACCGCTGCCGCAGCACTGAAAGCGGGCGAGATCGACTGGTACGAGCAGGTGCAGCCCGATCTGGTGCCGAGCCTGCGGGCAAATCCGGATATCGTCATCGGCAATGCCAATCCAACCGGGTTCAACGGCATCCTCCGTTTCAATCACCTGCATCCGCCGTTCAACAATGCCGCCGTCCGCCAAGCCGTAACGATGGCCGTCAACCAGCAGGACTACATGGAGGCCTTGACCGGCGGCGACCCGTCGTCCTGGTCGCATTGCCGATCGATGTATCCCTGCGGCACCCCGTATGGGCGCGACGTGGCGGCCCGCATGCCGGGCAACCTGGAAAAGGCGAAGGCCATGCTCAAAGCCTCGGGATACAATGGCGAGAAGGTCGTCGTCCTCAGCCCCGCCGATGTGCCGACCATCCATCCGATGGGCGAAGTCACCGCCGATCTGCTGAAACGCCTCGGCATGAACGTCGAGTTCGCCGCAATGGACTGGGCGACCTTGGTGGCCCGACGCGCCAGCCGGGAACCGACCGAAAAAGGCGGTTGGTCGATCTTCCACACCTGGGCACCGTCCTCGATCGTCGGCACGCCCGTCGAGCATTTCCCCATGCGCGGCCTGGGCGCCAAGGGTTGGGCCGGCTGGTTCGGCGACGACAAGATCGAGGAATTGACCGCCGCCTGGACCGTATCCACCACCGACGCCGCCCGCACCGCCGCTGCCGAAGCCGTCCAGGCTCGGGCCCTCGAAACCGCGCCCTTTGTCCTTTGCGGGCAGTTCCAAATTCGCACCGCTTACCGGAAATACCTGACCGGTATCGTGGAAGGCGGCGCTGCTTACATGTGGAACGTGCGCCGCGTCTGAAGCGCGATAACGGACGGTGGAAGCGCCGACGACGGCCGGAGCGGCACCTTGCCGTCAACCGGCCGATCGTGCCACGACATCCGCCCACGTCGCGTAAACGCCGTCACCCCTCGGTCATTCTCCATCGAAGGATTCCGACCATGTCCCAAGATATCGACGCCCTGCTCGGCTTCGCGCCGGACTACGATTCCCCGATCCCCTATATGAAGCGCACGCGGGACTATTACACCGCCATCGGATACACGACGGCCTACCGCTGGGCGCATTATCTCGATGCTCCATTTACGGCGCTGAAAAAGCCGCTCAGTCAGTCGCGCGTCGCCATCGTCACGACCGCCGCGCCCTATCAGCCGGACAAAGGCGATCAAGGTCCGGGCGCGAAATATAACGGCAGTGCGAAGTTCTATACCGTCTACTCCGGCGACACGGCAGCCGAGCACGACCTGCGCATCTCGCACATCGGCTACGATCGTATTCACACGACCGCCACCGACAACGGCACTTGGTTCCCGCTCCATGCCCTGCGCCGCGCCGCTGCTACCGGCCGGATCGGCGCCATCGCCCCCCGGTTCCACGGCGCCCCCACCAACCGCAGCCATCGCGTCACGATCGAGACCGACGCCCCGGAAATGCTGGCCCGGCTTCTGGAAGACCAAGCCGACGTCGCGATCGTGGTGCCCAATTGCCCGGTCTGCCACCAGACATCGACGTTGACGGCCCGCCACCTGGAGGCCAACGGCATCCCGACCGTCGTCATGGGCTGCGCCAAGGACATCGTGGAGCATGCCGCCGCCCCGCGCTTCCTGTTCAGCGATTTCCCGCTGGGCAACAGCGCCGGCAAGCCGCACGACGTGGCGTCCCAGGATCTGACGCTGGAATACGCGCTACTTGTGCTGGAAAGCGCCATCGGCCCGCAGACCACGATGCAAAATCCGCTCCGCTGGTCGGAATCCGGCAAGTGGAAGCTGGATTATTCCAACATCGACCAACTCACCCCGGACGATCTGGCCACCCGCCGCGCCGAGTTCGATCGGCAGAAGGAACTTGCCCGCCCCAATCGCGCGGTAAAAGCAGCATGAACACCGCTCGGCCCTACCAGGGCGTTCGCATCCTGGACTTCACCCAAGTCCTCGCCGGGCCCTACGGCACCTACCAACTCGCGCTGCTCGGCGCCGACGTCATCAAGGTGGAACGTCGCGGCGGGGAGGATATGCGCCGCACCCCGCTGTCCCGCGTTTGGGCCGAGCGCGGCATGGCGCCGTCCTGGCTGGCGATCAACGGCAATAAGAAAAGCCTGACGCTCGACCTGCAAAACCCCGAAGCTAAGGACATCGTCCGCAAACTCGCGGCCAATGCCGATGTGGTGGTGGAGAATTTCCGCGGCGGCGTGATGGATCGCCTCGGGCTTGGTTACAAAGCCCTGTCGGAGATCAATCCTCGGCTGATCTACTGCGCCATTTCCGGCTTCGGCCAAACCGGCCCCTATTCCCATGAGGCCGGCTACGACGGCAAAATCCAGGCCTTGTCGGGCATTATGGCGATCACCGGCCATGCCGAGATGGGGCCGACCCGCGCGGGCTTCGCGGTGTGCGACGTGCTGTCGGGCGCAACGGCGGCGTTCGCCGTGTCGTCGGCGTTGTTCCAGCGCACCCATACCGGTATCGGGCAATTCATCGATGTTTCGATGTTGGAAGCCAGCCTCGCGTTCCTGTCGACTCAGGTGGCGGATTACACGGTTGCCGAGCATCGCCAGCAGCAAGCCGGCAATCAGGCGATTAGCCGCAAGGTGACGGCGAATTTGTTCCGAGCAAAGGACAGTTGGCTGCTATTGGCGGTGAACGACGAAAAGCAGTACCGCAATCTGATGACCGCCATCGGCTGCGCCCAGGTGTTCGACGATCCCCGCTTCGGCGACTGGTTTCTGCGCAAGGACAACGAAGCCGCGCTGCGCGGCATTATCGAGACCGCATTGGCCAAAGAGGACGCCAAGACCTGGGAACCAAGGCTGAACGACGCCGGTGCGCCGTGCGCGTCCATCTGGAAGATCGAAGAAGCGATCGACCATCCCCAGATCGCTGCCCGAGGCGTCATGCAGACCGTCGATAGCCCGTACGGGCCGCTGCGGTTGATGGGCTCCGGCTTCCAAATGGCGCATGGCGGCGGCAAGCTGGACACGGTCGGGCCGAGCCTCGGGGCGCATACAGACGCGATCCTGGCCGATATCGGCTACGACGCCGCTGCGATCGCGGGGCTGCGGGAGCGCGGGGTGGTATAGTGGCGGCTGGCTAACCCGCCTCCCGCTCCAGCCGCTCGAAGCGGGCGACATCGGCAGCCTGCATGCGAACCGTCACATGCACATTGCTGTCGGTATCGGTGCGGTCCACGACCTCACCGTGCCGATACAGCCATGCGAGACGGGCGCCAGCCTCCGGCGGGATGTCGTATTCCATCAATGCCATCCCGGCCGCGACCCGCGCATCGATCACCGCCATCAGGGTCGCCAATCCGTCGCCGGTTATGGCCGAAACAGCCACGCCACCCGGCCGGACCGCGATCTCGTGCACGCCGCCGAGCAGATCGGCTTTGTTCAGCACTTCGATGGTGCGGGAGGGCCAGGATTCGTCGAGCGCACCGTCGGCGACCATCTCATCCAGCACCTTCATCACGTCGGTACGCTGCGCCGCAGTGTCCGGATGTGCGGCGTCGCGGATGTGCAAAATCGTGTCGGCCTGGGCCACTTCTTCGAGCGTGGCGCGGAATGCCTCGACCAATTCGTGCGGCAGTTCGCTGATGAAACCCACGGTATCGGACAGGATGACCCGCCGCCCCGACGGCAAGCGCAATTCCCGCATGGTCGGGTCTAGGGTCGCGAACAACTGGTCTTTGGCGACCACTTCCGCCCCAGTCATAGCATTGAACAGCGTGGATTTGCCGGCATTGGTATAACCGACCAAGGCGACCACCGGGAAAGGCACCTTCCGGCGCGCCGACCGATGCAGGCCGCGCGTTCGTCGCACCTGCTCCAGGTCTTTTTTCAACCGGACCAGCCGTTCGTCGATCAATCGGCGATCGGCCTCGATTTGGGTTTCACCAGGGCCGCCGAGGAAGCCGAACCCGCCGCGCTGGCGTTCCAGATGGGTCCAGGACCGCACCAGACGGGACCGCTGATATTCCAGATGCGCCAGTTCGACCTGCAGTGTGCCTTCTTTGGTCGCGGCGCGTTCGCCGAAGATGTCCAGGATCAGGCCGGTGCGATCGATGACCTTACAACCCCATGCGCGTTCGAGGTTGCGCTGCTGCACCGGGGTGAGCATGGCATCGACCACCACCACCGCGACGCGATGGCGTTGCAACGCGTGGCCTTGGGCGGACACCTGCCCCTCCCCCAACAGGGTGGACGGTCGGCGCAGGCGCAGCGGCAGGATGGCTTCGTGCACCACCACCAAGCCGATCGAGGCGCACAGGCCCACGGCCTCTGCCAGCCGAGCCTCTGCGGCACGCGGCCGCACGGGGGCGCTGTGGTCGTGGGTGCCCAGCGCCGGGGTCACGGATTCGTGACCGAACCGGCTCCATGGTAAAATGACGGCGGCACGCGTCGGACCCGAGTCGGTCGCAACCCACCTTCGGTCGCGTTCGGCCTCGCCGTCCTCCACCCCGTTGGACGCGTCAGCCGTCACTGGCAGCAGAGGCAAGCTCCCGCGTGGTGCCGGCGGCGGCCGGGACACTAGCCGGGTCGAACAGCATGATCGGTGCGCCTGGCATAACCGTGCTAATGGCGTGTTTGTAGACGAGCTGTGTGTGCCCATCCCGCCGCAGCAGCACGGAGAAATTGTCGAACCAGGTGATAATCCCCTGCAGTTTGACCCCGTTCACCAGGAAGACGGTAACCGGTGTCTTGCTTTTCCGCACATGGTTCAGGAACACGTCCTGAACGTTTTGCGCCTTTTCGTTGGCCACTTCGCAAATCCTTCTTGTTAGCCATCGCTGGCGGTCCGGCGGCGGCTCGTGGCTCGGCCGTCGCATCGCTTACTTTAGCGTCACACACCCTCAGGCAAGCAAGCGTAGTTCGTCGGCCAGGTGGTATGCGCTGAGGAAGTGGATATGCGGGGCGGCATGTTCAACACCCCCATCGTGAGAAGCATCGCCAACCAGCACGGCAGTGACGCCGGCCGCCCGCGCGGCGACCATGTCCAGGGCGGTGTCGCCGAGGTACCAAACCGATGCATCGGCCACGCGCCCCAGCCGTTCGAGCGCCAAAAATATCGGCGCGGGGCTGGGTTTATCGGCAACGGCATCGCCGGCACCGATCACCGACCCGAAATGGCGATCCCAGCCGAGATGCGCGACCTCGGCCCGCAGAAAATCGCCCGCCTTGTTGGACACGACGCCTTGTGTCCAGGGCGCGCCGGCGATCAGCGCCTCGGCCGCACCAGGCATCGGTTGCACGAATTCCAGATGCCGTTCGCGAAAAGCTGCGTAGAAAATGTCGCGGGCTTCTTCCCAGCGATCGCCGAACATCGGCGGGAAGCTTTCCTTCAGGGCCACGCGCACGCGGCTTTTGGTCTCCTGCACGGTCCAAAGCGGCTTATCGAACGCGGCAAAGGCTGCATTCAGCGCGCCCGCAATGGCGGCCCAGCCGTCCACCAGCGTATTGTCCCAATCGTAAAGCAGCAGCGACGGCCGGGGCCGCCCTGCCATCACGACCGCCCCTTGGCCAGCCGCGTGAGGGCCAGGGCGTTGGTGCAGACCTTCATCCAATTGTCGAACGAGAAGCCGTATGCATTATTTTCCGGCGCGAACCGATCCATGTAGCCTTTCAACAGGCCGGGCATCAGGACTTCCACCGTTCCGGGCGGGCGGTTGCGTTCCGTTGGCACGACCCACAGCAAGGTATTGTCGCCTCGGCGACGCAGCGCCATCAGCAATGGCAGCACTTCTTCGTCGGTGACCGGGGCATTGCGCTTGTATATGAAGATCTTCTCGCCGTCGGCCAGTTCGTCCACGAATTCGCGCCGCAGGTATTTCAGGCGCGCCGCTTCCTGTTCGCGTATCAGCCAGATGCTGCGCTGCCCTTCGTAGATGAAGCTATGGTAGACTAGCCCGAATTTCTTCTCGTGCACCATGTATTCGCGGGGCGCATCGCCGGACAAATAAGGTTCGACGTCTTCCGATTCGCCCAATCCTTCGAAATCGGTATCCAGACCGCGAATGAGGGAGCGCATGAACGTGCTCGAAAACCGCAACAGGCCTAAGGGTTCCGCGCCGGTGCGGCGCTGCACCAAGCCGAACTCGCAATTCTCCCCCAGGCTTTCGAACTGCTCGGCCAACTGAGCGAAATCGAGCTTCGTACGATCCATCGTCCACTGCGCCAGATCGCCCCGTTGCGGCATACCGAATATATCGCCGCCCCAATCCATCATCGTACCGGGGGGGGTGTGCCATGGGCGATCGGCCGGGCCTGCCGAAAGCCGATAAAGCCTGGCTTCGGCCAGCGAGAACGCCAGCAAACGGTTGTCTTCCGTGGCGGTGAAATCGGACGGGCGTGCGGCGTCGGGGTGTTGCAGCACGATCGTCAACTGGCCGGCCTGGCGCACGGAAGCGGCCGGGATACGATAGCCGAGCAGGGTCGAACGCGCGAAAGAGGAGGAGCCGACAACGGTGCCATTGACCGAGACGATCAACCGCTGCGCGATGAGATCGGGTGCATGGACAAACGGCACCAAATCGAGTGTTAAAATATACTCATCGGTAGCAGCATGGTCGGCATCCATGGGTGCAGGGATACAAAGCTGGCTTTCCGCGCCGATAGCCCAGGTAAACGCGGGTTCGGCCTGCGCCCAGCCATCCGAGAGATAGGTCTGGCTGTTGCCGGTCGCCCCAAAATCGATCGCGCGTTCCAGTATTACCGTCATTCTCCCGCTACCGATCGAGGGCCAGCGATACACCGACACCGCCGCACACTCATTCTGTTTCATCCTAAGATAGCAAAATTGCAACCCCCGCCATGTAGGTTTATGTCGGTCTGTTCAATTAACGCGCGAGATGCTCAAAAATTCCGCATTCCAATCGATTGATTCATCTGCATGTCTGCGGCGCATCGTTTTGACTATCCGCCGACGTCTGGTTTTCGGATCGATCAACGCAATACGACACGTTGTTGTTACAATCGACCGTCGGGAAGGCGATTTGGCTTCCGCCCACCGAGATATCCTCCCTTTATACTGAGGGTATGCGAATGCACAATATCGTCGCACGCCACCGCGTCGATGTCGCCATAGATCGCGATGCGTTCGCGCTCGCTCACGTATCACGCTCTAACGTATTGTTTGTTTGCGCGATTCAGACCTTCGATCATCGCACTCTAATGGCTCGGCTTGTGCACCGTCATCAACACGATACGGTGCAGCGCGAATGCCAACAACCGATCGTCGTCGATGCCGCTGAGTTCCTTCGGGCGGGCGGCCGTCCGAAGATGCAGCGTTATCTCGACCGGTTCGCGGTCCCGCAACAGGTCGCGCGGGAGTTCGCACTCGATCACTGCGATATCCCGAACATGCGCTTCGCCAACGATAGTGCCGTTAACCGCGACCTCGATATGCTGGGAAGGAATTTTTCCCTCGACGACATAGGGATTGCCAATCAGGCGCAAGACGCACAATGCGCCGGGAGGCATGGCTGGCAGTTCCAGACGGCTGCTCGCGGCGTTGGTCCAGGTGAACGTGCGTTCGGTGACCGACCAGCCATCCAGCTGGTAATCGCGGCCGGTGCCATTTTCCCCGAAGTCGATGGATTTCAAAATCTGCGTGCTCGGCCCGGTGGGGTCGGCGGCGCGTGCGGCTTGCAGGTGCAGATCGACCGCATACGGTTCCTCGGCCGCCAACAGGTTCGGTTTGCCGGACGCACCCGCCCGTTTGGCCACTGGCGTTAACGAAGCCGGTAGCCCGTCCAGTAACCAGTCCCCCGCGAGGCGGGCAATTTCCATCCCCGTCACCGATGCTTTGCCGGTCTGTTCCAACGCCCAACCGACGAGATCGAACAATTTCTTGTCCTCCGCGATCGCCGGTTGGAGCGCTTCGGCATAGAGCCATTGCACTTCGTTCCTGGATAGGATCGGTTCGGAACGATTGTGATGCTGGCTCGCAGCAATGCCCCATCTTTCCAGCAACCAACGATCGTAACTACCGGTCGTCGCGATCTCCACATCGTGGACGACGATCCGGTCGATCGCCGCAGCGAAAGTCCCCGCCATACCGCGCCCCAGAAAGGTACAGGCTCGGTTTGGTTGAGTAATTTCCGGGTGCAGCAACACACGGGTCGCCAAATCCTTGAGTTCGCGATTGCTACATTCCTCCGGCAAGCGATCCATCCCGAGATAGTTCAAGATCTCGGCCGTATCGAGGTTTTTGCCCAAGGGGTCCTGCCGCAACCGCCCGACCGCGTAATTCGCCTGCGACAGCATTTGATCCAGTGGATCGCGTATAACCGTAAAAATCCGATCCACCGACCGCGCGCCCGCGTTGTAGACATACTCGCCCAATTCCATGTGGCCATGCACGAAGACGCGTTCGTGATGCCGAGCGAGGCGGGCGATCCCGGCGACGGTGAGGAGGAATTCCCGTTCGGTCAGCCAACCGTCGATTTCAAGCAGCTTCGGCATCGGCAATTGCCGACTGGCCAAGTTGATAATCAAGTCGGTGCCGGCACATTTTGGTACATGGATAAAAACATCCCGCGCCT
Source organism: Acetobacteraceae bacterium (assembly GCA_025354865.1). Classification (GTDB taxonomy): domain Bacteria; phylum Pseudomonadota; class Alphaproteobacteria; order Acetobacterales; family Acetobacteraceae; genus Rhodopila. The sequence goes on from JANXMB010000010.1 coordinate 29,745, forward strand.
TCTCGGGAAAGGCGTTCAGGAAATTGGCCATGATCGACCGGCGGAAATCGTCGCCTATCAGCAGAGTTTTGAAAAACAGCCGCGCATCGAACCCCTCGAACGACCTTGCAGCGGCGATATCGCCCGGCGGCAAACCGAGGATTGCCAGATAGACGTCGCCAGGGGTTATCCCGGTGAAATCGACCATCTCCAATAAACTGTCGAGTTCACGATCCGGGGTCAGATGCTCCAGCAGCGAAAACACATCCCGCAGTGTACGAGGCATGGGCAGTTTGCGACGGGCCACCGCCAGAACAACATCCCGCTGGGTTTCGGCGGCCTGGTCGGACATGATCGTCGAGCCTCCGAAGAATTGATAAACATCGCATGAGCGGATTATCTCCCGCTGTCTTAGGCGGAAGTATAGCCACCAATTTCATCGAGGATTTATAAAACCGACGCACGATTTGTTGAAAATCGTATTAATGCGCCTTTTGTCGATCAACCCGCCGACATGCGGAATACGCGGCTAACCGCCACCGATTTTCGGGATCAAAACGATCTCGCTACCCGGCCGCAATACCGCGCCGTAGGCATCCTGATAGATTTCGCCGTCGATCGCGACGGCCATGCTTTCCTCCACCTGGGTTCCCAGACCGGGGAAACATTTTTCCAGTTCCAGGATCAGGCGGCGAAAGTTGGTTGCCTCAACCTCGAATTCCGTGACGCCGCCAGTGAGGGCGAGCGACGCGGAACCCGAGGCGAGGACAACCTTAGGCACGTATCAGCCGGCGGCGTCGATAGCCGCGCGTACCTTCGGGGGCGACATGGGCAGATCCGGCATGCGGAGCCCGATGGCGCCCTTGATGGCGTTGGAAATCGCGGCCATCGGCGGGACGATCGGCACTTCGCCCACGCCGCGCGCCCCGAAGGGATGGCGGGGGTTCGGCACTTCGACCAGCACGGCTTCGATCATCGGCAGATCGGACGCAACCGGGCAGCGGTAGTCGAGGAACCCGGGGTTATCCATCTGGCCTTTGTCGTTGTAGATATACTCCTCGCTCAGCGCCCAGCCGATGCCTTGCACGGCGCCGCCTTGGATCTGGCCTTCGACGTAGGACGGGTGGATGGCCTTGCCGACGTCCTGGATCGCCGTATAGCGGACGATTTCGACCTTACCGGTCTCCTTGTCCACCGCAACGTCGCAGATATGCGCGCCGAAGCCCGCGCCCGCGCCCTGAGCGTTGACCGACACTTCCGCGTTGATCGGACCGCCGGTGCGGCCCTGCTTCGCGGCAATGGCGGCGAGGTCCAACGGCTCGAACGCGCCGGCGTTGGTGCCGGCGGGAACGGCCTTGCCATCCTGCCATTCCACCGCATCGACCGGGATATCCCAGGTCTGCGCCGCTCGGGCTTTCAGTTGCTCCACGACCTTTTCGGCGGCTTGCGTCACCGCCATGCCGGTGGCGAACGTCACGCGCGAACCGCCGGTCAGGAAGGTGAAGCCGATCGAGGCCGTGTCGGCGACGATGGTGCGAACCTTGGACACCGGAACGCCCAACACTTCCGCAGTCATCATGCCCATCGAAGCGCGCGAACCACCGATGTCGGGGCTGCCCGTGGCAACCATGACGGTGCCATCTTCGTTGATATGCACGGTGGCCGAGGATTCGCCGCCGATGTTGAACCAGAAGCCGACTGCGAGGCCGCGCCCGTGCCCTTCGGCCAGCGGCGCCTTCCAATGCGGATGCGCGCGGGTCGCTGCCAGCACCTGCGTGAAGCCGATGTTGGTGTGGCTGACGCCGTAGTGGGTCTTGCTGCCGTTGACGACCGCGTTCTTCTCACGCAGCACCAGCGGGTCCATGCCCAGTTTGCGCGCCAGATCGTCCACGGCGCATTCCACCGCGAACGAGCTGATCGGCGCACCCGGGGCGCGGTAGGCGGCGACCTTCGGGCGGTTGGACACAACGTCGTAACCCAGCACGTCGACGTTCGGGATGTCGTACATCGCGAAGCCGCACATGCAGCCCGGCCCGATCGGGGACCCGGCGAATGCACCGGCCTGGAACTTCAGCACCTGCTGCGCCGCAACGATGGTGCCGTCTTTCTTGGCGCCGAGTTTCACGGTCACCGAAGCGCCGGATGTCGGGCCGGAACCGCGGAACACGTCTTCGCGCGACATCTGCATTTTCACCGGCTTGCCGGCCTTGCGCGACAGCGCGACAGCCACCGGTTCCAAATAGATGAGGGTCTTGCCACCGAAACCGCCGCCGATTTCCGCCGGATTGACCCGGATATTCGCCATATCCAGACCCAGCAGCTTCGCCGTGTAGGCCCGGACCATGAAGTGACCCTGGCTGGAGGCGTGAATCGTGACCTGACCGTCGGCATTGTAGTTCGCGAGGCAGGCATGCGGCTCGATATAGGCCTGATGCACCGGCTTCGTGGTGTAGCTATCCTCGAAGATGACTTCGGCTTCGGCGAAACCGGCGTCGATGTCGCCCTTCTTGAAGGTCACGACCTTCGCGATGTTGGACGCCTTGGTCGGCTTCGGGTTGACGCCAGCAGTGAACATATCGTCGTGCAGGACCGGCGCACCGTCTTTCATCGCGTCATCGACATCGATGACATGCGGCAGCACGTCGTACTGCACGGCGATGAGGGCCAGGGCCTGTTCGGCGACCGCAGGCGTCACCGCAGCGACGGCGGCCAACGCATGGCCCTCGTACAGAACCTTGCCGCGCGCCATGATGTTGCACGACAAATCCCGGAAGTTCATCGGGCCTTCGCCAACGAACGCTTCTTCCGACGCGATGTTCGGGAAGTCGGCCGAGGTGATGACCGCGTAAACCCCCTTCAGGGCTTCCGCCTTGGACGTGTCGATCGACACGATGCGGGCATGCGCGTGCGGGGAGCGCAGGATTTTGCCCCACAGCATGCCGGATGCTCGGGTATCGGCGGAAAACACCGCCCGTCCGGTCACCTTATCCACCCCGTCCGGACGGACAGGGCGGGTGCCAACGACTTTGAGGTCGCTATTGATGTAATTCATTTAGACGGTCTCCCCTCGCATGACGGCGGCGGCGTCCATGACGGCCCGAATGACTTTGTCGTAACCCGTGCAACGGCACAGGTTGCCGGCGAGCCAATAGCGGGCTTCGATCTCGGTCGGGTTGGGGTTCTCATCGAGCAGCGCCTTGGTGGCGACGATCAGACCCGGGGTGCAGAACCCGCATTGCAGCGCAGCGTGCTCCAGGAATTTCTGCTGAATCGGGTGCAGTTGGTCGCCCTGGGCGATGCCTTCGATCGTCGTGATCGACTTGCCCTCGGCCTCGACACCCAGCATCAGGCAGGAGCAAACCAGCGTGCCGTCCACGAGGATGGAGCATGCGCCGCAGTCGCCCGACGCGCAGCCTTCTTTCGAACCGGTCAGGCCCACGACGTCGCGCAGCACGTCCAGCATCGTCTGCTGGGTTTCGCACAGGAACTCGGCGGCTTCGCCGTTGATGGTGGTGGTAACGTGTGACTTGCTCATTAGTGGGTCTTCCCTGTCGCTTTGCCAGAGGCGCGGTCGAAAGCGATCTGTGCCACGCGGCGGGCCAGAACGCCGGATATTTTCTTGCGGTACTCGGCGGTGCCGCGCTTGTCGCTGATCGGCTTGGCAGCGGCTTGCGCTGCGGCATCCAGCTTCGCCAGCGTGTCGGCGTCGAGCTTATGCCCAACCAACACGTCGGCCATTTCCTGCACCAGCAGCACGGTCGGTGCGACGGCGCCGAGCGAGCAACGAGCGGCGGTGCAGACGCCGTTGGCGTCGAGGGT
>JANXMB010000057.1 GCA_025354865.1 Acetobacteraceae bacterium
GAAACGGGGTACCGGTTTTACTCGTACGGCGATGCCTGCTTGCTGGAGCCGGGGGTCAACACTGCATGAGTTCGATGCTCACACCGTCCGGGGCGGCGACGTAGCAGAGCAGGCTGCCGCCGACGCCCTGCTTCAGCGGCACCGGGAAGGTCGCGCCCTTGCCCGCCAACTCCGCCACGAACGCCGTCAGGTCGCCGCGATACAGGAAACCGAAATGATCGGTGCCCCAGCGGTTGTGGCTGGAAAAATCCGCGTAACCCTGGATCGGGTTGCCGGGGGACGGGTCCTCCCCCGGGCGGCGGCCGCGGATCAGGATATTGGTGCCGCCCAATTCGACGAAAATCTGCGGCGCGCCGCGGGCGACGGTGTCGGCGGCGATGGTGGCGCCGAACATGTCCACATACCACCGCGCGGAGGCATGCGGGTCCTCGGCAATAATATGGACGTGGTCGAAGACGAGGGCCGGGTTGCTCACCATTTGTAGACCTTCTCCACCGTGCCACCCATCAGCGCCGCCTTGTCGCTGGCGGAAAAACGGGTGCTCGCGCGGAACGGCGCCACGCCTTGTTCATACGTCAGCATGCCGCTGGTGCGGGTCCAATCGGTGCCCCACATGCAGCGATCGACCCCGAAGGCATCGACGATGCGCAACACTGGCTCCCAGATATCGTCGTAGGGGAAGCCCTGACGGGACAGGGTGCAGGCGCCGCTGATTTTAACCCGAGCATTCGGGTATGCAGCGAGTGCGAGAAGCTTGGGGAGGTCGGCCCAGGGATGCTCGAACGGCGGCGGCTCGTTCGGTTGCAGCAGGCCCAGGTGATCGATCACCACCACCGTATCGGGGTTCTGCTGCACCAGCTTGGTGCCGTCGTCGAGCTTGCCCCAACACAGAAAATTCACCGGCAGCCCGTTCCGCCCCGCCGCCGCGAACGCTCGGTTCAACCGGGGATCGGCGGGATCGCTCAGTTGCTCGTCCCGCAGCATCAGCCGCACGCCCACCGCGCCCGGGGTTTTGGCCCAGTCCGCGACGATATTATCGACATCGGGGTCGGTGGCATCGATCGGCTTCACCACCCGGAACCGATCCGGATGCGCGGCGTAGCAGGCCAGCGCGTAGCTGGGATCGTAGCGATACAGATTGAAGGTGGAGACGATAATCGCCCCATCCACCCCGACAGCGTCCATTGCGGCGGTCATTTCGGCGCAATTGGCCGATTGCGGGCCATGCAGTTGGCCGACCCAGGGGCGTCCGGGATGGTTGTGTTCGTAGGCGTGGACCTGGACGTCGATCGTGCGCATGGGGGTTTCTCCATTTTGCATCGATACTATGCCTCGGCGCGTCGTTCGTCTAATCGATGGCTTCGATCAAATGGACGTCCCGAACCGATGCCTCTGCATGTCGAACACGTCCCCGGCGACCCGATCCTGCCGGAACGCAGCAGCGTCGTCGTGATCGGCGGCGGTATTATCGGGGTTTGCACCGCCTATTTCCTCGCGGCCAAGGGCGTGCAGGTGACGTTGTGCGAAAAGGGCAAGATCGCGGCCGAACAGTCCAGCCGCAACTGGGGCTGGTGCCGCAAAATGGGGCGCGACCCCCGGGAGATGCCGCTGGCAATCGAGGCCTTGCGCCTATGGCACGACATGGACCGCACCATCGGCGCCGCCACCGGGTTTCGCCGTTCGGGCATCGTCTATCTCTGCAAGACCGGGGACGATCTGGAAAAGCGGCGATCCTGGCTGGATCTGGTGGGGCGGGCGCATGGGCTGGATTCGAAGCTGATCACCCGCGATCAGGCCGCGCGCATCCTGCCCGGGCTGGCCGGTCCCTGGGCCGGCGCCTTGTTCACCCCCAGCGACGGCCGCGCCGAACCCGGTCTGGCCGCCCCCGCGATCGCCGAGGCTGCTCGGCGTCTCGGTGCCACGATCGCCACCCAATGCGCGGTGCGCGGCATCGAAACCCAGGCCGGGGGCATCGTTGGCGTGGTCACCGAACGCGGCCGCATCGCTTGCGACGCCGTGGTGCTGGCCGGTGGCGCGTGGTCGAGCCTGTTTTGCGGCAACCTCGGCCTGAAATTGCCGCAACTCAAAGTCCTGTCGGCGGTCATGCGCACCGCCCCGCTGGCCGGCGGACCCGAAACATCGGTGTCCGGCACCGGATTCGGGCTGCGCAAACGCCTGGACGGCGGCTACACGGTGGCGAATTGGAGCAACAATATCTGCGACATCGTCCCGGACACATTGCGCTTCGGCCCCGATTTCCGGCCTTTGCTGAAGCTGCACAGCGACAGCATCCGGGTGCGCGTCGGCAAGCAGTTCCTGACGGAGTGGCGCACCCCGCGCACCTGGGCGCTGGACGAGGAAACCCCGTTCGAGCGGACCCGGATCCTCGATCCGCAGCCGCACGCGCCAATTTTGCATAAGGCGCAGGACGCGGTGGCGGCGGCGTTTCCGGTGTTTCACGACATGGTGGTGGCCGAATCCTGGGGCGGGGCGATCGACGTCACCCCCGACGCCGTGCCGGTGATATCTGGGGTCGATGCCATTCCGGGGTTCTTCGTCGCCACCGGGTTTTCCGGCCACGGCTTCGGCATTGCCCCCGGCGCCGGGCGGCTGATGGCAGAGCTGGTGATGGGTGAGACCCCGGTGGTCGATCCCGGGCCGTTTCGCTACAGTCGGTTCACCGACGGGTCGCGCCCGCAACCCTCCCCTTTGGCCTAAGCCTTCTGGGGCCTGAAAGCCCCTTGGCCTGAAAGTTTGGCACATGACTTTCCCGACGACCCGGTTCCGTCGCCTGCGCGCCAATCCGGTGCTGCGCGACCTCATGCGGGAGAATACCGTCACCCTCAACGACCTGATCTATCCCATTTTCGTCGAGGAGGAGCTGGACGACTACGCCCCCATCGAATCCATGCCCGGCATCTTCCGCATCCCCGAAAAGAAGCTGGGGGAGGCGGTGAAGGAAATCTATGCGGCCGGCATCAAGGCGATCGTGACGTTCGGCGTGTCGCACCATAAGGACGATACCGGCAGCGATTCCTGGAACGAAAACGGCCTGCTGGCGCGGATGACCAAACGGGCCAAGGATGCGGCGCCGGAACTGCTGGTGATCTCCGACACCTGCTTCTGCGAATATACCTCCCACGGGCATTGCGGCGTCATCCACGGCGAGGACGTGCACAACGACCACACCATCGAGAATTTGGCGAAACAATCGGTGGTCGCGGCGCGCGCCGGGGCCGATATCATTGCGCCCTCGGCGATGATGGACGGCCAGATTGCGGCGATCCGCGCGGGGTTGGACGGGCACGGTTTCAGCAACACCCCGATCATGGCGTACTCCAGCAAATTCGCCTCGGCGTTCTACGGGCCATTCCGAGCGGCGGCGGGCTGCGATTTGATCGGCGATCGGAAGGCGTATCAGATGGACCCGGCCAATGGGCGGGAGGCGTTGCGCGAATCGATCGCCGATGAGGCCGAGGGCGCCGACATCCTGATGGTCAAACCCGCGCTGCCCTACCTCGACGTGCTTGGCCAGATCCGCCAGCACAGCCTGCTGCCGCTGGCGGCGTACCAGGTGAGCGGCGAATACGCGATGATCAAATTCGCCGCCCAGGCCGGGGCGATTGACGAGCATCGGGTGGTGCGGGAGACCCTGGCATCGATCAAACGCGCCGGGGCGGATTTGATCCTGACCTATTTCGCGATGGATATCGCGCGCCAGGGGTTCTGACCTCGGGGCTCAATGGGATTTAATCCAGCCTAGGATTTGCGGCACCACCTGATTCTCGATCCCGAGGTAGCCGTGCGGCGACATCGCCTGGCACGGCTCGCTGCGCGATTGGCCGCCGGACACCGGGACGAAACCCACCGCACCGGCCGCCGTCAGGCGCACGCGGAACGCATCGGTGTCCGCAAAGGGGCTGACCGCGCAGCCGTCGTCGCGGTTGTGCACGATCAACACC
>JANXMB010000081.1 GCA_025354865.1 Acetobacteraceae bacterium
AGGTCAACGAGCAGAGCCTCAAGCTCGGCGCGGGTCAGGGCGGAGAGAGAGGGCGGTAACGGCACATGAGGAAGAGAGTCCACCGCGCCGAATCGACGCAAGGGGAAAATGAAACGTTGCCCGGACTTTTGCCCCTGTTACTTTTTTAGGACCTAACCTGTTGATTTCACACACCCACAATGGGGGAAGGCGACTTATTTCCGTAAACAATGGAGCCATGCGAACCCGGCATGGCGCACAAAAATCACAGCCAGCGGAGGCTCGGTTCTCCCCCCATAAGATACGCTCCAACCGTCTCGAAATGCGTCCGCCGACCCTGAAGATGCTGTGCCACACTGCCAACATCGCGCAACCGCCGCTCGAACGGACCACGGGCGAAAATGGCCGTCGAGCCAGCCTCGTGGAACACATTGTACGCCGCATCGCGGGCGGTATGGATCGCGAACGTCGTGGCCTGCCGCACAGCCACGCGGTTCGGGATGGAGATCGCGCCGGTGCGGGCGACATCGTCCCAGACCTCCTCCAGAACCGCGATTACCCCAACCCGAGCAGCCTTGAGCGCGGCATCCCAATATCCGATTGTGTGCTGGACGCCGTTGTTGTCGGCCAGACGCTCGGTGCTTCCCAGGGGTATCTTCCCAGTTGCCAGCGCAATTGTCTCGATCAGCAAGGCGCGAGCCGTGCCTAGGGCCACGTTGCTGAACCCCCCAGCGTAAAGCTGCATGGCCTGGAACCGATATAGGCCACCAGCCTCCCGCCTTTCATCGGCGGACTCACGGGTGACGGCGTGGGCGTCGTCTACATACAGATCGGATACGGTGAATGAATCGCTCCCCGTCCCCTGCAATCCCATCACTTGCCACACATCCGGGTCGATCGTTGCTCGTTCCCGAGGCAACAGCAGCGTCCGCTCCCATTGCTTTCCGTTCGCCAGCAATACTGGGGTGCCGTCGGCCTCAAAACAGGGTGCCATCGCACCGAGCCAGGTCGCATGACGGGACCCAGACGCAAAACTATACGTTCCGCTCACCCGCCAGCCATCTTTGGCCCGAACGGCTCGGGCGCTGGAACCAGGGCCATTGCCCCAGGCAAGCACCGCGCGTTTGTCGTCCCAAATGGCATGGGCAACCTCCGACGGCAGGTAGGCGGCGGTCATCGAGCACCCGGACCCCTGGTTGACGCACCAGGCCACGCTGGCATCGCCGGTTGCGAGGGCTTCGATGCAACGCACGTATTCGGCCGGCCGCAGCTCGAACCCATCCATCGAGGCCGGCAACAACAGCCGGAACATTCCAGCTGCGTGGAGGGCATCCAACACATCCGCCGGCAAACCGCGCGCGGCCGCGATCCGTGGCGCAGCCTCCGCCAGAAGCGGAATCAGCGCCTGCGCTTGTTTCAGGCAAGCCTGTGCTATGTCTCTCATACGAACGTCATCCCGTTGTTACCTTGGACCATTCCCTCGCAATTGACATACCGAAAGGGGCCTAGCAATACTCGCTAGTAGGAGCCGATGTTTTGTCGCGCGCTTCGGGCCTCCGGTGATTGCGCCTTCGGTCATCGCGCTCCTGCAGTTGAATAACGGAGTTTCCACGTGAGCGATCCCGAGACGCTGACCATCGATGTCAACGGCTATGCGACGCGCGTTTGGCGCAAGGGCAGCGGCCCTGTACTTGGCTATATCGCCGGGTTCGGCGGTTTGCCGCGCTGGATGCCGTTCCTGGACGCATTGGCGCAAACCCGCACCGTGATCGTGCCGTCGGTCCCCGGCTTCCCCGGCGGCGATCGCGGCCATTCGATCCTGGACACACATTTGGATTGGATGCTGGCCATGCGCCAGATCCTGGACAAGGCCGGTCTGGCCGGCGCCGACCTTGCGGGTAGTTCCGTCGGCGCGTCGTTGGTGGCCGATGTCGCCGCGCTCTGGCCCGCGTCGGTGCGCAAGATCGCGTTGATCGCACCGTTCGGCCTGTTCGACGATCGCGATCCGCCGACCGACCCCTGGGCGCAGCGTGCCGATCGGGTGCCCGGCCTGATGTGCGCCGATCCCGACATCTACAAAGCGATGAAAGCGGCGCCGGAGGGGGCGAACTCCATCGAGTGGCCGATCGAGCAAGTCCGAGCATCGGAAGCGGCGGCGCGGATTTTCTGGCCGCTGGGGAATACGAAGATTGAGAAGCGGTTGGGCCTGATCGCGGCGCCGACGCTGCTGCTATGGGGCGAGCAGGACAAGATCATGCCGCGCTCCTACGCCGACAAGTTCGCGGCGGGCATTGCCGGGCCGACGACCATCGCCACCATTGCCGGCGCCGGTCATCTGGCGGAGCTGGACAAGCCGGCCGAGACAGCGCGCGCCATCCTCGACTTCACGGCGTAATCCGCTCGGCGGTTCCGCCAGCGTCATACACAGGCCATTGGGCACAACTTGCGCCGACCTGGGGATAAGCCGGGGCCGCCTGTCTTATCCCCGAAGCCGATCGACCGCGCGGGTGCTGGGATGAAAAGCACTCACCGGCGGACAACTCCGGCATAAAATAATACCCAATGATTCAAATGGATTGAGTGGCATTCCAGGCCACAATCCACAGCCGGTCGAACGATGGAGCGTGGTACCGGTTCGTCCACAGCCCCATCGACATCATCCTTTACCGAATCCCTTTTCCAAACTTCCTTTTTTCTTATGGAATCCCGGTTTCCTCGACGAACGACCGGCGAGCGGGATCAACTTTCGATGCGCACGTATTCGAAATCGCCGGGCATATTGTCGATCCCGATCCTGGGCGGTGCGATCCAACCGGCATAAGCGCCGCGTGCCTGCTCAGGCTTCATAAGACTGGCAATGAAAAGATTGTCCTCGGCCGAGGGCAGCGCCTCCCGCGATCGGACAGCCCATTGCGCAGGGGTCAGCAAGGACCCATCGATATCGGCATGACAGGCAGCAAACTCGCCGATCCGGCGGTTGAAGGCGACATGCGGCAGGGTCAGGCGGAAGTTGGACCCCGCACGCTCCAACACGCGGTTCCAACGGGCGATGCCGGCTTCGGTATCGGCCACGTAATCGTCGCGGAGGCGCATGTTCAAGGCGGACAGGGCCGCCACATCGTCCAGCTTCACAACACCGTCTTTCAAACGCAGCACAGGATATGCGGCGGTCAAAAGCTGGTGGTCGTCGGTCAATCGATCTTCCCGATAGCGCCCTTTCAAGCCTGCATTGAAGGCGTTGGCGGCGTTGGTGCTGATCTCGTTCCCGAATAGATCGAGCGTTAGGGAGAAGTGCAGATTGGCCTTCTTCTGAATGGTCGGAAGGTCGATGACCCCAAGGGCGCGCACCCGTTCGATGTCGTAGGGATCGTCGATCCCCGCCGCTTTCATCGCCTCGCAGGTGCGCTGGATCACGCGCTGCACACCGGTCTCGCCCACGAACATGTGGTGCGCTTCCTCGGTCAGCATGAAACGGCAGGTGCGGGACAGCGGATCGAACCCGGACTGTGCCAGCGCCGCAAGCTGCATTTTCCCGTCGCGATCGGTGAAGAAGGTGAACATGAAGAACGACAACCAATCGGGCGTGCGCTCGTTGAAAGCGCCCAACATGCGCGGGCTATCCTGAGACCCGGAGCGGCGCTTCAACAGTTCCTCGGCTTCCTCCCGGCCATCGCGCCCGAAGTATTTTTGCAACAGGTAGACCATCGCCCAGAGGTGACGGCCTTCCTCGACATTCACCTGGAACAGATTCCGCAGGTCGTAGAGAGAAGGTGCGGTGGCGCCGAGATAACGCTGCTGCTCCACCGATGCCGGTTCCGTATCGCCCTGAATGACCAACAACCGACGCAACATCGATCGGTATTCCCCCGGCACCTCCTGCCAGGCTGGCTCTCCCTTATGGGCACCGAACGGGATTGTGCGGCCTTCGACTTGCGGCGCCAGAAGCACGCCCCAGCGGTATTCCGGCATGCGCACGAAATCGAATTTGGCCCAGCCTTCGCTGCCAACTCCGACGGCGGTCCGCAGATAGACCATCGAGTCCTGAAACCCCTCCGGTCCCATCTGCTTCCACCAATCGATATAGCCGGGATGCCAAACCTCCAGCGCTTTCCGCAGGCGCAGGTCGTCGTTCAGACCGACATTGTTCGGGATCAGGCCATCGTAGTCGATGATCGAGCCATCCGGCATTTTCGCGATCCTTTCGTATCAGACGCGTTCGGTGGAGAAATTCGGGCGCTGCCCCGAACCGTAACGTTTGAGCGAGCCGGCGTCCCCGACCGCATTTGGCCGCTGGAAGATCCAGTTCTGCCAGGCGGTCAGTCGGCCGAAGATGCGGGTTTCCATCGTCTCCGGCCCAGCGAAGCGCAGATTGGCTTCCAAACCGGTCAGGCTATCCGGCGAGAACGACGCCCTTTCCTCCAGCACAAGACGCACCTCGTCGTCCCAATCGACATCGTCGTAGGCGAAGGTGACCAATCCCAGCGCCTCGGCTTCGTCCGCCGTCAGGCTCTGGCCGATCGTGGCTTCGGCGCGCTTTAAACTATCGGGTTCGCCGAAAAAACGGTTCTGTAGGCGGGTCAGGTCGTTCCCCATCGGGTAGGCACCGAAATTTGCCGCCGCGAGCTGCAGTGTCGCCGGATTGCGATTGTCCCCTGCTCGCTTACCGCTGAACATGATCGCCCGATCCGCTGCGAAGACCAGTTCCGCGAGGGATCCGGCGAAGCAGCTTCCTGGCTCGATCAGGGTGAAGATGCTGCGGGCCATCATATCCACCCGCTTGAAAACTCGCTTGAGGTAAAGTCGGATTTCCCGCACCAACCAGTGGTTCCGATGTTTGTCCATCAGGGCCTCGACCGCGAGGACCTGTGCCGGATCGCCCTCGGTCCGGAAGACGATCGACCCCAAAGTCGGCTCGTTTAAGCGCAGATGCATCAACGCGTCGTCCAACTCGCGTGCCATGGCCAGGGGCCAGAATGTGGCATCGATCGCACCGCATGCGACCGGTCCCGCAATCCCGATTTCCGCCCGGCGCTCGGCGCGCAGCAACCGCACGCGCACATGGCGGTAGGTTATCTCGGTCTCGCTGATCGTGCGTTTCAGCGGGGGCAGCACGATGCCTGGGCCGCCTGGGCGATCGGACCCGGCTGCCATTTCCAGCGCGCATTCCCGAACCCGAGCATCCCAGGCTGAGGGTGGGACGACTTCGTCGACCAGTCGCCAATCGACCGCCCGCTTGCCGCGCACACCTTCTTCCGTCGTGCAGAAGACATCGGCAAGATCGCGCCGCACTTTGCGTTTGTCGGTCAACCGGGTGAGGCCGCCAGTCCCCGGCAGAACCGCCAAAAGCGGCAATTCCGGGAGGGAGACGGTGGAACGACGATCGTCGACCAATATGATGCGGTCGGCCGCTTCGGCCAATTCGTATCCGCCGCCCGCCGCGCTCCCGCTGATCGCAGCGAGGTAGCGCTGCCCGGAATGGGCGCTGGCATCTTCGATGGCGAGCCGGGTTTCGTTGGTAAATTTGCAGAAATTCACCTTATGGCCATGGCTGGCTTTACCCAGCATGCGGATATTGGCACCGGCACAGAAGACGTTTTCCTTCGCCGAGCGGAGAATGACCGTGCGGATTTCGGGGTGCTCGAAGCGAAGGCGCTGGACGGCGTCGGCCAATTCGATATCGACCCCGAGATCGTAGGAATTCAGTTTCAGTTCGTAGCCTTCGAGCAAAGGTGCATCGGGATCGACATCCATCGATAAGGTCGCGATCGGCCCGTCGAATGCCAGTTTCCAGTGTTTGTAACGGCTGGGGTCGGTTTGGAAGTCGATCATGCAAGGCATTCCCGAACAAAAGCAGCGACAATGGATAGGGTTTCGGCCGGTGCCTCCAGATGCGGGGTGTGCCGCGCATCGGCAATCGACCGTGTCTGGGTCGGCACAAGTGTATGGCGCGCGAGGACCTTCAGTTGTTCGTCGGAACCATAGGGGTCGTCAGTACCCTGTAGGCCGCAAACAGGTACCTGGATAGCTTCCAGATATCCTACGATATCGAACTGCCTGAACTGCGGATCGAGCCAGGCGCCAGACCAACCGTGGAAAGCGGCATCGACATCGTCGTGGTAGCGCCCGAGGCGGCTGCGAAAATCGCCGGTTTCGTAAGTGCCGGCAAGCTGGGCAATGGCGGCGATGTTCATATCCTCGACGAAGAAATGCGCGGCCATCGTGACGATCCCGGCCAGCCGAGGATCGCGGGTGCCCCCGGCATGGATCGCCGCTATCGACCCTCCATCGGAATGGCCGATCGGGATCGCGCGCCGAATGCCGGCGGCATCGAGGATGCGGGGCAAAATGTCCAACGCTTCTTCATGCATGTATGCCATTGGCCGAGGTAGCGTCACGGGATCGGAACCACCGTAGCCGAAGCGGGTATAAGCGAATACGCCGCAGCCGGTCGCCGCCTGCAAGGCGCTGGGAAAATCGCGCCATAGCTTCACGCATCCCAGCCCCTCGTGCAAAAGCACCAAGGTCGGCGCCTCGGATGCCGGGGGACCCCACCAGGCCGTTTCGACCCGGCCTCGATCGATGGAAAGCGTGTTCACTGCGATCGCAGCCGGAAACGTTGGATCTTGCCGGTCGCGGTTTTCGGCAGGCTATCGACGAATTCGATCCATCGCGGGTATTTCCACACGCCGATCCGGTCTTTGACATGCGCTTTCAAGACCTCGGACAGGTCGTCCGATGGGGCGCTATCGTCGCGACGGATTACGAAGGCGCGCGGCTTGATCAATCCGTCCCGATCTTCATGCCCGACAACCGCCGCTTCCAGGACCGAGGGATGGGAGATCAAAGCTTCCTCGACCTCGAACGGAGACACCCATACGCCGCTGACTTTCAACATTTCGTCGCTGCGGCCTTGGTAACGGTAGTACCCTTCGTCGTCGCGAATGTAGGTATCGCCGGTATGCGTCCACTCGCCCTGGAAGGTTTTCCGGCTTTTGGCCCGCTGGTTCCAGTATCCGTCTGCGGCGGATGCGCCCCGCACCACCAGTTCTCCGGCTTCGTTGTTCGGCACACGATGCCCGTGCTCGTCCAGGATCGTCGCATCGTAACCCGGGACCGGTTTGCCGCTGCTGCCGTAGCGGATGTCGTCGGGCGTGTTGCTGATGAAGATGTGCAGCATCTCGGTGGAGCCGATGCCATCCAGGATATCGACCCCGACCATGGACTTCCACCGATGCCCGATATCGGCGGGCAACGCCTCCCCCGCGGAAATGCAACGCCGCAGCCGATCCGATCCGGCGTTCGGGCCGATGAAGGGGTTGGCTAACAATCCGGCGTAAAGGGTCGGCACCCCGCCGAAGATGGTCGGCCGATGCAACCGCATCGTTTCCAACACCGCATCCGGGGTCGGGCGGCCGGGCAGAAACACCGTCGATGCCCCGACGGACATGGGGAAGGTCATGCAGTTCCCGAGACCGTAGGCGTGGAATGCTTTCGCGGCGGAGAACACGACGTCGTCCGGTCGAATGCCCAGCACCTGCATGCCGTAGGTCTCGGCGGTGAAGCGGAGGCTGGCATGGACATGGCGGACACCCTTCGGCGCGCCGGTGGAGCCGGAGGAGTAGAGCCAGAAAGCGACCTCATCGGGTGAAACGGCGACTGCCGCAGCGTCCGGCGTGCCGGTCGCCAAAAATGCCTCGAACCCAGGGCCACCGACTTCGATCGTGCGGACGCCTTCGATCTTGGGCAAAGCAGCCGCCAACGATTCCGCCACAATAACGGCTTCCGCGCGGCTATCGCGGAGGATGTATTCCGTCGTTTCCGGTGTCAGCAGCGTATTAATGGGTACGGGGACAATACCGGCCCGTAACGCACCCCAGAACGCGATCGGGAATTCCACTGTATCCAGCAGGATCAACCCAATCCGGCGTTCGCGCCCGATACCGGCTTTCGTCAGCGCCGAGGCAAAGCGCGCAGAGTCCCTGGCAAGATCGCGGTAGGTTATGGATCCCCGGGGATCGGTAAAAGCCGTTCGGTCGCCGCGACCTTCCCGCACATGGCGGTCGACGAACCAGTCCACGGCGTTTCCGTCCTGTTGCATGGTCGCCTCATCTCCTCCATCGCGATTGCAACCGGGTATGGCATAGGAGACGCGCGCGCTGGAAGGTTATATCGTCGAGCGACGTGAGCGGAGAGCGACCATGACTTTGAAAAAAGGCTACAAGCAGCTTCTGGCCGAAGCGAACGTCGAAATTCAGACCTATACGCCGGAGGAAGCAATGCCGATGGTCGGCCGGCCCGATGTGGTCTTTGTCGATCTGCGCGATCCGCGGGAGCTGGACCGGGAAGGCCGTATGCCCGGCGCGTTTCTCTGTACACGCGGTATGATGGAATTCTGGATCGACCCGGAAAGCCCCTACGCCAAACCGATTTTTGCCGAGTCGAAAACCTTCGTCTTCTTCTGCGCCGGTGGCTGGCGTTCGGCTTTGGCGGCGAAAACCGCCCAGGACATGGGTCTGGAAAGCGTCGCCCATATCGAGGGCGGGTTCGGCGCTTGGAAAAAAGCCGGCGGGCCAGTGGAGGCACCGAAGCCGAAAGCGTGAAGGCCACAGGTTAGCCCGCATCGCGCTCGGGTTCAGGCCATCCAGTGACCATCCTGCAGGATGGTTGCCGGAATCCAGATGCGCCGCACACGCCAGCGTAGACCGGTCAATTCCATCTCGGCTTTGACCGGTTCCACATGTCCGATCACACTCACGGCAATGGAAAATCGCGCCGGGCTGGCGAAGAAAGCCCAACTGATCGACGCATCGTCGTTCGTCGATGGCGAGGCTGGGTGGGCAATATCGGCCAGCCGTTCCGCCGTGAATTCGCGGTCCACCGAATTACCGGTCACGCCACGCACGAACGACGCGCCGAACGCCGGCAGTTGGCCCTTTTTGGCAGTGTCGCCGGGTTCGTCCAGAACAAGGTCGCAAATATCTTCCTTGATGCCTTCGCGAACAGACGACCAATCGATCAGTTTTCCCAACGCAGCCGTATCGCCATCACGCACAGCGGTGCGCAGTTGGTAAAGCGTGACGAAGGGATAAGCGACGTAGCTCCCGCCGGCCAATATCAGCACTGCCACAATAGCGCGTGCAATTCGCATATCGGTGCTCCGTTCCTGAACAGACCGTTTGGAACCGGTCTCGGTATAACACGAAATCTATCGGAATTGTTAAAAGAAAAGGGACTGACAAATACGTGAGCCAGTGCGCCATAAGGTAAAGATTTGTATCGTTGCGCCCCAATCCGGTTCCGCTAGTGGTCAGAATCTGACGAAAAGAACCGTCAGATTCTGACCATTAGGCTTTGATTTGGTGGGCCGATTCACCTAACGCTTGGGACTCAAGCGTTAGGATCGGACCACTAGGGTTCGTTGTTTGGGCAAGCAAACGCATCCCGGTCTAACCACCGGTCCTACCTTCGGTATTGAAGACAAGAACGCGGCTCTCCGGCCCCAGCCCGAGGATACGCCGAGCATCGGGGTCGGCGGCGGTGAGGCAGCAGGCGGCGAGTCCTGCGACGCCGGACTCCCCGGCTTCGATCCCACGCTCGGCCAACAGATGCACGGTTTCAATAGCGGCCGCGTCGGGGATGGCGACGAAGGCGTGGCTCGACCGGCCGAGTTCTTCCCACGCCAACAGGCTCGGTTCGCCGCAGGCCAATCCGGCCATGACGGTGTCGAGGTCCCCGCCGATCGCCGTGGCAATCCGATTTTCGGCGCTGGCCAACAGGCAGGCCGCGCGATCGGGCTCGACAACCACAAGCTGAGGGCTGGGTCTGAAGCGCTGGCGCATATGGACCGAAACCGCCGCCGCCATGCCGCCGACGCCGGCCTGGACGAAAACATGGGTGGGGGCGGGGCCTGTCCATTGGTCGGCTGCCTCGTCCGCGACGATCCGGTAACCCTGCATGATATCGCGTGGGACTTCGGTATATCCCGGCCAGGATGTGTCGGATGCGACCATCCAGCCCTCGGTTGCCGCTTGTTCTGCGGCTGCCCGAACGGCATCGTCGTAGGTGCCGGGCACGCGCCGCACCTCGGCCCCGAAGGCGGCTATGGCATCGACCCTGGCGCGGTTGACCGTCTCATGGACAAAGATGACGCAGCGGCAATGGAAGCGGCTGGCGCCCCAGGCGACGGATCGTCCGTGATTGCCGTCGGTTGCGCAGGTCACTGTTAGCTTCTCGGTAGCCGACCGATATCTACCGGATACCAAATCGGCCGATGTTGCAGCCGGTGCGACATTTTGTCGGGCCAGGGCGTCGCCCAACAAATTGGCCACCGCATAGGCGCCGCCAAGCGCCTTGAAGCTGCCGAGGCCGAAGCGCGGCGCTTCGTCCTTCATCCGGATCGCGGCGACACCGACACGGGCCGCCCATTCCGGCAGATCGCGCAACGGTGTGGGTGCATATCCGTCCCATCCCGCGATTTCCGCTTTTGCCCGTCGAAAGCCGCCGAGCGGCAGGACGACGGTCCCGGGTACGCCCGCATGGGGGTTCGGGAAAACGCGGATCGGATAGGGTAACAGCATGCCGAAACGGTGGACCGTTCTGCTCGGTAGTGCAATCGTAGCAGAAATCGGAGCGCACGAATGAAGATTTCCATCCTGGGCGGCGGCGGATTCCTGGGCCGTAAAATTGCTGATCGACTGGCGCGGGAAGGCACCTATGCCGGCCGGCCGATCACCGGACTGACATTGTTCGACATGCACCAACCGCCTGCCCCCGCCGCCGGGTTCCCGGTGACCTGTCTGGCCGGGGATATCGTCGATCTGCCGGAAGCGGCCATGCCCGCCGGGACAGATGTTGTCTTCCACCTCGCCGCCGTGGTCAGCGCCCAGGCCGAGGCCGACTACGACCTGGGTCGCAGGGTCAACCTGCGCGGCACCGATGCGGTGGTCGATGCCTGCCGCCGGCTGGTTGCTGCCGGAGGAAAGCCACCCCGCGTTGTCTTCACCAGCTCGGTCGCCAGTTTCAGCGCCACCCAGACCGATACGCTGGCGGATGGCGCGAAGCAGATACCCGGCAACAGCTACGGCGCACAGAAGGCCGCTGCCGAGTTGATTTTGGCGGACGCGTCGCGGCGGGGATTTATGGATGCAGTCTCGATCCGATTGCCCACGGTCACGGTGCGTCCGGGCCGACCCAACAAAGCTGCCAGCTCCTTCTTCTCCAGCATCGTCCGCGAGCCGCTGCTTGGCTTGGAGGCCGAATTGCCGGTGCCCGACGATTTCGCCGTCTGGGTATGCAGCCCGCGTCGGGCGGTGGATTGGCTGCTGCATGCCGGTGCCATGGACACCGCCGCGATGGGGTTGGACCGCAGCTTGAGCCCGCCCGGCATTCGCATCGCAGTGGGCGAGATGCTGCGCGCGATGGACGAAGTGCGTCAGGGTTCCTCCGCCCTGGTCCGGCGCGTCGCCGATCCCGCCATCGCCGCGATCGTCGGCACCTGGCCAGCGGCGTTCACCGCGAAACGGGCCCTTGCACTCGGATTTGTGCCGCACGAGCCGTTCGTCGATGTCGTGCGTGCCTTTATCGAGGACGATCTGGAAGCCACCCGGCGGGAGCGCAACGCTGCGTCATGAACATCAGCATTATTTTGCCGTAATCCGCGCCCAGATAGCCAAAATCCGTTGCCCAAGGCACGACCTCGGCGCAAATAAGGATTTCGAGCTTCCTCTGACCGCGCTGGGCATCGCGTATGTCGGCTTCCACTGGCGATACCACCTCGGCGGGTGCCACGGGCACACCGCCTCACGGGGAAAATGTGTCCGAAGCGGAAAACAAGGATCGGCCGGATGCACATCGTCAGGCTGAAAAAAAGCACCGCCGCCCGCTGAGCAATGTGGTGCTGCATGCGCCGCAGGTGCTGCGGGCGCTGGTGCGAACGGACGAAATATGGCTGGTGGTGCTGGCCGCTTTCGCCGGATTTTTCACCGGTATCGCCGTGTGGCTGATGACCGAAACCACCCAGTTGGTGCACGAACTTCTGTTCGATATCGGGCGCAGCCAGCGCCTGAGCGCGATGGTCGAACTCAATCCTTGGCGCACCGTCTTGGTCCCGGCGATCGGCGGTTTGGCGTTGGGTGTCATCACCCTCGGCATCAATCGGGTGTTCCGTCGTCGCACCGTCGATCCGATCGAGGCGAATGCGCTGTTCGGCGGCCGGATGTCGTTGACCGGCAGCCTGATCGTCGTCCTGCAAACCATTATATCGAACGGTGTGGGGGCCTCCATCGGGTTGGAAGCGGGCTACACCCAGATCGGCGCGTCCATCGCGTCCCGCTGGGGGCACGGCTTTCGCCTCCGGCGAAACGATCTGCGATTGCTCGTCGGCTGCGGGGCTGCCGCTGCCATCGCCGGCGCGTTCAATGCCCCGCTGACCGGTGCCTTCTACGCCTTCGAACTTGTCATCGGCACCTATACCCTCGGCACCTTCGCCCCGGTCGCTGTCGCCGCCATCGTGTCGGTCGCGGTCGTGCGGATGCTGGGCGGCGCGCAGTTCGAGATCGAGGTTCTGGTCCCCTCCCGCATCGACGCAGTCGATTACATTCCCGTCCTCGCACTCGGTATGCTCTGCGCCCTGGTCGGCATCGCGATTATGCGCGGCGTTACGATAACCGAGGAATTGTTCCGCAAAAGCGGTGTCGCACCCTGGCTGCGTCCGGCGATCGGCGGCCTCGCGGTTGGGTTGCTGGCGCTCTACACCCCGGCGGTCCTGTCGTCCGGCCACGGTGCCCTGGGCGTTGTATTCGGCGCGGCCTATCCGTTTAGCTACCTCGCAATATTGGTGGTGCTGAAAGCGATCGCATCGGCGATTTCGATCGGGTCCGGCTTCCGTGGCGGGTTGTTTTTCGCGTCGTTGTTTCTGGGCGCACTGATGGGTAAAGCCTTCGCCGCGCTGATGGCAGCCGTCGCCACCGCCCATGCCGTCTCCCCGGTCGTCTGCGCTTTGGTGGGCATGAGCGCGCTGGCCGTGGGCATTATCGGCGGGCCGTTGACCATGGGCTTCCTGGCGCTGGAAGCCACGGGCAGCTTGCCGATGACGGCGGCGGTGCTCACAGCCTGTGTCGTCTCCGCCCTGACGGTGCGCCGGACCTTCGGCTATTCCTTCGCCACCTGGCGGTTCCATTTGCGCGGGGAAGCCATTCGCAGCGCCGTCGATATCGGCTGGATGCGCAACCTCACGGTCGAGCGGATGATGCGGCGCGAAGTCCGCACCGTGCACGAGGATATGGAAGTCGTGGACTTCAAACACGACTTCCCCCTGGGTGCCACGCAAATTGTCGTCGTGCTGGACGACAACGAGCGATACGCCGGCATCGTGCACCCGGCCGAGGTGCACGCCGATTCCGACGATCATCATCACGTCGAACTGATCCGGCATCACGCCGATACCGTCCTTCTCCCGAAGATGACGATCAAGGAAGCGGTGGCGATGTTCGAAAACGCCGAGAGCGATGCGCTCGCCGTGGTCGATGGCACCGAGACCCGCAAAGTGATCGGCCTGTTGACGGAAGCCCACGCGCTGCGCCGCTACAGCGAAGAACTCGACCGCCGGCGCAGGGAACTATCCGGCGAGTAGGTTGACCGGCGGGCCCGGGCTGCCAGGATGGCACCGTACCGATCGGAGCAAACCATGCCCTCCCCCGCGTTTCTACCTGTTCGCCGACTGTCCGCCGATATCGCAGCAGGGCGCCTGTCGCCTGTCGATCTGGTCGAGGATTGTCTGACACGGACCGAACGGCTCGAACCCAAGTTGCAAGCTTATGTATCGGTCCATGCAGCGGAGGCGCGGATGGCGGCGCAGGCGGCCGATAAAGCGATCCGCTCCGGACATCGGATCGGGCCGCTGCACGGTATCCCCATCGCCGTGAAGGACCTGGTGGAGATCGAAGGCAAGGTCGCCATGGGTGGAACGGCGGCGTGGAAAAACCGTATCGCGACGCAAACCGCGCCGCTTTATCGGAAGCTGGTCGCGGCCGGCATGGTGATCCTCGGCAAAACGCATACGGTCGAATTCGCCTATGGCGGCTGGGGAACCAACCAGAAACTGGGCACGCCGTGGAACCCTTGGGATGCCACCACCCATCGCACGCCCGGCGGTTCCAGCAGCGGAACCGGCGTCGCGGTCGGCGCACGCCTCGCCCCTTGGGGTATTGGCACGGATACCGGCGGATCGGTGCGCATCCCGGCGTCGTGGAATGGAATCACCGGCCTGAAAACCACCATCGGCCGGATTAGCGTCGCCGGCGTCCTGCCGCTGAGCCCGACCTTGGACACACCCGGCCCGATCGCCCGCGATGTCGAAGACGCGGCAACTCTGTTCTGCCTGCTGCAAGGCGCCGACCCATCCGATCCCCGCACACTCGGGCATGTGGATTGCGACCCTTGGCCGACTTTGCGGCGGGGCGTGAAGGGTCTGCGCCTAGGGCGCTTGCCGGCGCCCGAACGGGTTGGAATCGATGCCGAGGTGTTGGCTGCCTACGATCGCTCGGTCGATTGCCTCGCAGCGCTGGGTGCCGAGATCGTCGATATTGCGCTGCCGATGCGCATGGCCGATCTCGGCGCAATCAACGGACGCATCATGTCGGCGGAGGCTTACGCCGCCCTCGCCGAGCTGGTGGACGATCCCAACGCGCCATTGGATGAGGATGTGCGGCCTCGCGTGCAGGCCGGGGCGATCATCGGGTCGCGCGATTATTTGACGGCGCTGATGGAACGGGAGCGGCTGAAGCGAGTCTATACCCAAGCAACCAAGGATATCGACGCTTTGCTGACCCCGACCACGCTGACCCCGGCGATCCCGGTGGCCTCGATCGATCAGAACACCACCCCGGGCATGGCCACGCGCTGGGTGAATTTTCTGGACCTGTGCGCCCTGGCGCTGCCCAACGGTTTCTCCGCCGGCGGTCTGCCGCTGTCGTTGCAGATCGTTTGCCGGGGTTACGACGAGGCAACGGCGCTGCGCATCGGTTGGGCTTATCAAACGGCGACCGAATGGCATGAAAATGTGCCGCCAATGGCGGCCTGAGAAGGATTTGTGGACATGAGCGATACACCACCCCGTGTCGTGATAGCCGGGGCCGGTCACGCCGGAGGCTCCGCTGCGGCGATGCTGCGTCAGGTCGGTTTCGAGGGCAGCATCGCCCTGATTGGCGACGAGCCGATCCCGCCGTACGAGCGTCCGCCGTTGTCGAAGGCTTGGCTGAAAGGGGAGGCCTCGGCCGAAAGTCTCGCTCTCCGTCCTGCCGAGTTTTACACGACACAGAAGATCGACCTGCGCCTCGATACCAAGGTCGCCGGCATCGACCGGGCGGCGAAAACCGCAATCTTGGGGTCGGGTGAGGCGGTGCCATACGATTTCCTGATCCTCGCGCTTGGCGCCAGGGCACGGCGGTTGCCGATCCCTGGCATCGATCTGGATGGCGTGCTGGAACTGCGCACTGCCGCCGACGCCGATAAATTGAAAGCGGCGCTTGGACCGGGCAAACGGTTGGCGGTCGTCGGCGGCGGCTATATCGGCCTGGAAGCCGCCGCCTCGGCGCGCGGGCTCGGCGCCGAAGCCACCATTATCGAGCGCGAAACGCGCGTCTTGGCTCGGGTCGCATGCCAGCAACTGTCCGATTTCTTCGAGGCCTATCATCGCGCCCAAGGTGTCGTCATCGAAGTATCGGCCGGCGTCGATTGCCTGGAAGGCACGGACGGTCATGTCACCGGGGTGCGCCTGACCGACGGGCGGCTGATTCCGTGCGATGTCGCGCTGATCGGCGTCGGGGCCGTTCCGAACGAAGAAATCGCGCGCGAGGCCGGTCTGGTTTGCGATGGCGGGATCGTGGTCGATTTGGCGGCCCGCACCAGCGACCCGGCGATCTTCGCCATCGGCGATTGCACCAAACGCCCACTGCCGCTGTACGACCGCACGATGCGGCTGGAGAGTGTGCCGAACGCGCTGGAACAGGCCAAGCAGGCGGCTGCGGCAATCTATGGTCGGCCTCCGCTGCCGTCCGAGGTGCCTTGGTTCTGGTCCGACCAATACGATCTTCGATTGCAGATCGCGGGCATTCCTTTCGATGCCACCGAGATTGTCGTGCGCGGCGACATCGCGGCGGGCAAATTCGCGCTGTTCCATTTGGCGGCGGATGGGTTGGTCCGAGCGGTGGAGGCGGTGAATGCTTCGACGGAGTTCATGGGGGGGCGGCGGATCGTTCAGCGCGGAAAACGCCTGACAGCGGATCGAATTCGCGATATGGCGGTGACTATGCAGGAATTGGCGTCTTAGACTGAGACGGGGCGTATGGTCACGAGTTGGCGTCCGTTCCGGACGTAGGAAGGAGCCGGGCACATAACGTCCGACCGCTAACAGGGAAACGACAATGGCTAAAGTTACCTTCATCGAACACAACGGTATTCCGCACACGGTCGAGATCGCCATTGGCAAGACCGTCATGGAAGCGGCCGTCAACAACAACGTGCGCGGTATCGATGCGGATTGCGGCGGCGAGTGCGCCTGTGCCACCTGCCATGTCTATATCGAGCCCGCTTGGCTGGATAAAATCGGTCTACCGGCGGACGGTTCGCAAGAAGCCTCCATGTTGAGCTTCGCTGCGGTTACTCAGCCGGACTCGCGCCTATCGTGCCAAATCGTCATGACCGCCGAGCTGGATGGGTTGGTGGTCCGCATGCCGGAGGGTCAACACTGATGAACGCGCCCGTCAACTACCAGCCATCGGACGACGCATGGTCGATGCCGTTGGACCAAATCGACGTCAGCGATCCCATGCTGTACCAAACCGATACCTATTACCCGTATTTCGAACGGCTGCGGCGGGAAGACCCGGTGCATTACCGCAAAGGCGGGATGTACGGCGATTTCTGGTCGGTGACCAAGTTCAAGGACATTATGACCGTCGAGACGCATCCGGAGATCTATTCCTCGGAGGCGAAGCTGGGTGGCATCTCGATCACCGATCGGCCGATGAAATTTCGCCGCTCGTCGTTCATTTCGATGGACCCGCCGCGGCACGACGAACAGCGCAAGGTCGTTAGCCCCATCGTGGCGCCGGCCAATCTGCAGAATATGTCGGGCATCATCCGGGAACGCGTGTGCCGCGTCCTCGATGGGTTGCCGCGCAACGAAACCTTCGACTGGGTGGAGCGTGTGTCGATCGAGCTGACCACGTTGATGCTGACCACGCTTTTCGACTTCCCCGAGGACGAACGATCGAAGCTGACCTATTGGTCGGACTGCGCAACGGCGGATGTGAACGCCGGCGGGATCGTCGATTCCGAGGAAAAGCGCCTGGAAATTCTGACCGAAGCCCTCCGCACATTCACCGGCATGTGGCACGAACGCGCCGCTCGGCCCCCGGGCTACGACCTGATCTCGATGCTGGCGCACGGGGAGGCGACCCGCAATCTGGTCAACGATCCGATGGAATTCCTCGGCAACCTGACGCTGTTGATCGTCGGCGGCAACGACACCACCCGCAATTCCATGAGCGGCGGGCTTTGGGCGCTGTGCAAGAACCCCGACGAATATCGTAAGCTTTATGCGGACCCGTCGTTGGTCACCAGCCTGGTGCCTGAAATCATCCGTTGGCAGTCGCCGATCGTGCATATGCGGCGCACCGCCCTGGCCGATGCCGAACTGGGCGGCAAGCAAATCAAGGCGGGCGATAAGGTCTGCATGTGGTACATCTCGGGCAATCGAGACGAGGATACCATCGATCGTCCGAACGATTTTATCGTCGATCGCGCGCGGCCCCGGCATCACTTGTCGTTCGGCTTCGGGGTGCATCGCTGCGTCGGCAACCGTCTGGCCGAGATGCAGTTGATCATCCTGTGGGAGGAAATTCTGAAGCGGTTCCCGGCGATCGAACTCGTGGAGGAGCCGAAGCGGCTCTACTCCAACTTCATCCACGGGATTACCGAGATGAAAGTGCGCATCCCCGGCTGAACCCGGCAAGCGAACGGCGTCGTGCTGGCCCCCGGCTTACCGCCTGGGGCCAGTCGCCGCGTCAGTCGGTCGCGTCGTCGGCGGGCGCATCGCGGAAATACGGCTCCACCTTGCCGCTGAGCTTCACCGTCATCGGGTTGCCGAAGCGATCCCGCGCCTTGCCGGCCGCGACCCGCACCCAGCCCTCGCTGACGCAGTATTCCTCGACATTGGTTTTTTCCACGCCGTTGAATCGGATCCCGATACCGCGTTCGAGCAGCGTCGCATCGTGGTGCGGGCTTTTGGGATTGATGGCGAGGCGATCGGGCGGCGTATCGGTCATGGGGTCTGTCCCTCGGAAAAGCTGGGGTTCACTAACCGCCGCCGGCCGGTTAGGGAAGATGCGTTGTCGCTCGGGCTGTGCCATAACGATAGCAGCGAAGAATAGTTCCCAGGGGGGATCGACCCAATGACCCGACTGATTGCGCGGCTTTTGGCGCTGGCGGGGCTGTCTTGCGGATGGTCCGCAGCGCACGCCCAGACCATGCAGAATACCACGGTCTACGTGGTGAAGAACCTGCTCTCGACGCCGCAATTCGTCGCCCTGGAAAATGGCTACTGGGCCGAGCAGGGATTGAATGTGCAGATCAAGCTGACGGCGGGGGGGCGGATGGTGGTGCAGGCCCTGCAAGCCGGGGATGCGCAATTCGGTCACGTCGCGATTTCCGGCACGCTGCCCATCGCCCGCGCCGGCGGCGACAAGCTGGTCGCGATCATGCCGTACTACAACGCGCCGGATTACATGGGCAAAGCCTCTGCCTATTCCATCGTCGGGCGCCGCGATCGCGGGATCGACCCCGCCCGGCCGGAAACGCTGCTGGGCAAGAAGATCGGCTTCACCGCCGGCACCGACGAATTCTACATGAAGCAATGGTTCCGGCGGCAGAAGCTGGACATTTCCAAATCGACCCTGGTCAGCGTGCTGGTCGAAGACATGCCGGTCACGGTCGGGCAGGGCGTGGTCGATGCGGTGGTCCCGTGGGAACCGTACGGATCGCAAATCATCCGCGAACTCGGCGCGAACGGCGCACTCATGAGCCGAGGCGAAGCCGGCCTGATTTCCGACAACGTCGGCGTCGTGGTGAAAGAGGAGTTCATCCGCGATCACGCCGACATGGCCGAGAAATTTGCCGCCGGCATCGCCGCCGCCGCGCAGTTCGTCCGCGAGCATCCGGTGGAAGCTGCCGAAATCGTCGGGCGCTATTTGGACGGGTTGAACCCGGCCGATGCGCTGCAGGGCCTGAAACAGATGGTGTGGGATCCGCGCATCTCGGTCTGCACGATCGAGGGCACGATCCGTAGCGGCAACGGACTGGCCAAAACCGGGCAGATCAAAATGGACCGGCCCTTCGTGAAGGCAGATTTCTACGACACAACGGTGTACGAACGCGTGCTGGCGAAACACCCCGCGTATTTCGCCGGGCTGCCGCCGCTGCCGACGAAGATCGAGGATTGCAAAGGCATGCTGACCGAATGAGCGCGGACAAGATCGTCGTCTCCGGTTTTCGACACTTCTTCCAATCCGACAGCGGGCCGGTGCAAGCCACCGGCCAGATCGATCTGACGATCCGGGAGGGGGAGGTTGTCACCCTGGTAGGACCCAGCGGTTGCGGCAAAACCACGCTGCTGAAAGCAATCGCCGGGTTCATCGCCCCGACCGAGGGCGAAATCCGCTGCGACGGGCGCTTGGTGCGGGCACCGGGACGGGATCGCGGGGTTGTGTTTCAGGAACTCGCGATCCTGCCGTGGCGCACCGTGCGCCGGAATATCGCCCACGGCCTGGAAATCGCCCGTGTCGCCAAAGCGGAACGCGACAAAACGGTCGAACGGCTGATCGGCCTGATGGGGCTTGTCGGGTTCGAGGATCGATATCCGCACGAACTATCCGGCGGCATGCGTCAGCGCGTCGCGGTGGCGCGCACCTGGGCCGCCGATCCCGATGTCATCCTGATGGACGAGCCTTTCGCCGCCGTCGATGCCATGACCCGGCTGACATTGCAGGAGGAACTCGGCCGGCTCTGCGCCACAACCCGCAAAACCGTGTTCTTCATCACCCATAGCGTCGAGGAAGCGGTGTTTCTGGGCGACCGCGTGTTGGTGATGACAAGGCGCCCCGGAACGATCAAAGCCACCCTGGACGTGCCGCGGCATGGCAAGGGCGGCCGCGACTGGGACAGTTTCACCGGCGATCCGGAAATGCGGGCGATCTCCGAACAGGTGATGCACCTGGTGCACGCGGAACGGGTGTGATCGATGGGACGGTTTCGCGACCTTCGCGTTCTGCTGCCGTTCGGGCTGACGATCGCGATCTGGTGGGGGCTGAAAGCGGGGCTGGATATCTCCGACAAGCTGCTCGTGTCGCCGCCACGGGTCTGGGACGCGTTCGTCGTGCTCGCGACCCGGGGCATTCTGGCGGAATACGTCAGCACAAGCCTGAGCATGATCGGCATCGCGACCCTGATATCCTTCGGCTTCGGCGTGCCGCTGGGGTTCGCCGTCGGCACCAATCGCTACGCCGCGCGCGCGTTGGAGGGTTTCCTGCGCTACCTCCAGGGCATCTCCGGCATCGCATGGCTGCCGCTGGCGATTTTATGGAGCGGCTTTACCCACACGACCACGCTGGCGATCGTGATCTACACGCTGATCGTTCCGATCGTGTTCAACACCATGACCGGCGTGCGCGCCATTCCCGAGAACTACATATTGGCGTTGCGCTCTTTGGGGGCCAGCCGGTTGCGGATCGTCACCGATGTCTACTTCCCCGGCGCGCTGCCCAGCATCGTGGTCGGCACACGCCTGGGTATGGGCTACGGTTGGCGCGCGCTGATCGCATCGGAAATGCTGGTGCGCCAGGGTGGCCTCGGGGACCTGATATTCGGCGCCCGCACCTTCGGGCAGATCGATCGCATCATGGTCGGCATGATCGTCATCGGCACGCTCTATATCGTCGTCGATCGCCTGCTGGTCCAACCGGTGGAGACGATGACCCTCGCGCGCTGGGGGGTGCTGCGTAAATGATCGGTCGTCTGGTCTGGCGCCTGCTGCCCGCCGCCCCCGCGCTGGTCGTCCTCGCGGCGTGGTTCGTCTATTGGACGATCGTCCAGCCACCCCCATCGGTGATCCCGTCGATACCCGATGTCGTGCGCACCGGCATCGAACTGGCCATCGGCGGCCGCCTCCTCGGCGACATCGTTTCCAGCATGGGCCGGTTGCTCGGCGGTGTGGCGGTTGGCGTCGCCACCGGACTGATCGCCGGTTTCATCGCCGGCCTGTGCCGGCCCATCGCGACCTTCCTGAATCCGCTGGTGGTGTTTTTCAACGCAATCTCGGGCATCGTCTGGTTGCCGCTGGTGATCGGCTGGCTGGGCATCGGGCACGCCTTGGCCACGTTCCTGATCTGGAACACTGTCTTTTTCATCGTTTTCCAAAACACCGTCCTAGGTATCCAGTTGGTACCAGAAGTTCTGGAGCACGGAGTCCGAGCACTGGGGGGTGGTCGGTGGGAAACCATACGATCGGTGACGTTGCCGGGCGCGTTGCCCTACATACTGTCCGGCGTGCGCTCCGGCCTCGGGTTCGGATGGCGCGCGCTTATCGCGGCGGAGTTGGTGGGGGCGACGACCGGCCTGGGTCAGCTTATTTTCAGCGGCTCCGAGTATCATCGGGCGGATATCATCATCTTCGGCGCCCTGCTGATCGGGGCGATCGCGATGGTCATGGACCGCTGGCTGCTGGCGCCGATCGAGCGGCGCACCGTGGTACGCTGGGGGCTTGTCGCCACCAGCCGGGGGCGCTGAGCCATGCGGGCGGGTGTGGCGCGATTGATGGTCGGCGTGGCCCTGATGGCCGTGTTCCTGTTCGGACAGGATGTCGCGGGTTGGGCGACATCGGCCGGACGCGTGGCCCCGGCGTTGCTGGCAGCGACAGAGCCGGTCAACGTCGTCGTCGTGCTCGATTTCACCCCCGAGCGGTTCCACAACGAACGGCTGGCTCGGTATGGCGTGTTCGCGGGGCGGGATAAGGCAGTCAACCGTATCCGGCTACGCATGGTCACCCCGGACAAACTGCGGGAGCTGGGACGCCTGATCTGGGTCGGGCGGGTGGAGAAGGCGGGCTAGCGCACCGCCTGCACCGAGGCGATTGCACCATCGAATTCTTGCAACCGAATGGCACCCACGTTACGCGGGGGCGGATGGACACGATAACCGCCGACCATATCCGGACCCTCGCCCATGCCAGCGTGCTGGTGATCGGCGATGTCATGCTCGACCGCTACGCATACGGCGTGGTGCAACGCATCAGCGTGGAAGCGCCCGTGCCGATCCTGGCGATCGAGCGGGAGGTCGAACAGCCCGGCGGGGCCGGCAATGTGGTGCGCAACCTCACGGCGCTGGGTGCGGCGGCGGCCTTGATATCCGTGGTCGGGGACGATGCGGCTGGGTCGGAACTGACAGGGTTGGTCGGCGGACAGCCGGGCGTCGAGCCCTGGCTGTTGGTGCAAGGCAGCCGCACGACCACCCTCAAGACCCGCTTCATCGCTTCCGGCCAGCACATGCTGCGGACCGATCGGGAAACGACCGATCCGATCCATCCCAAGCTGGCCGATCGACTGGTCCGCATCGCCAACGACGCGATGGCGGCGACCTCGGTAACGGTGCTGTCGGATTACGGCAAAGGCGTGCAGGCTGGCACGGTGCCGGCGCAGTTGGTCGCGAATGCCCGGCGCATGGGGCGGCCGATCGTCGTCGATCCCCGTGGCGCCGACTTTGCCCGCTACGCCGGGGCCGATGTGGTGATGCCGAACCGCCCGGAACTATCGGCGGCCACCGGGATGCCCGTCGGGGACGAAGCTGCGATCGTTGCCGCCGCCCAGGTGCTGCGGACGCGGTTTCGCTTCGGTGCCGTGGTGGTCACCCGCGGAAACGACGGCATGACGCTGGTGGACGGCGACGGTGTGCGGCATTTCCCGACCGAGGCGCCGTCGGTCCACGATACCTCCGGCGCCGGCGACACCGCCCTGGCGGCGCTGGCCACTGCCATCGCCATGAAACTGCCGCTGGCTATCGCCGTGCGTCTGGCCAATCTCGCCGCCGGCATATCGGTTGGCAAAGTCGGCAACGCCGTCGTGCGGGAAGCCGACCTGCTGGAAGCGCTCTCCCCCCAATCCAGCGTCTTGCGCAAGATCGTCGCGCGTTCCGAAGCGGCCGAGTTGGCAGAGCGCTGGCGCCGCCGGGGTTGGCGGGTCGGGTTCATCGACGGGTGTTTCGATCCGCTCGACCCTTCGGCAACCCGCGTGCTGGAAGAAGCGCGCACCCAATGCGATCGTTTGGTCGTCGGCCTCAACGGCGATCCGTCCGTGCAGCGACTGCTGGGCGCCGATCGGCCAACCCAACCCGAAGCCGCGCGGGCGGCGGTGCTGGCCAGCCTGGGATGCGTCGATCTGGTCAGCGTGTTCGCGGAAGATACCCCGGTGGCTTTGATCGAGGCATTGCGTCCGGATGTCCTGGTCAGCGCGACCGCCGGTCGGCTGGCCGAGGATGTGGCCGGCGCCGATTTGCTGCGCGGTTGGGGCGGAACGGTGTTCCTGGCAAAGCGGGGATAG
>JANXMB010000120.1 GCA_025354865.1 Acetobacteraceae bacterium
AAACCGGCGCCAGCGTTGGCGGGATCCAGAAGAGCGAATTATGGACAACCAGAATATCCGCATCCGACTTAAGGCCTACGATCACCGCGTGCTCGATAACAGCACGAAGGAAATCGTGAACACGGCCAAGCGCACGGGCGCCCGGGTTCGCGGACCGATTCCGCTACCGACTCATATCGAGCGTTTCACCGTGAATCGCTCGCCGCACGTTGACAAGAAAAGCCGTGAGCAGTTCGAAATCCGGACGCATCGGCGCTTGCTCGATATCGTAGAACCGACCCCGCAGACGGTGGACGCGCTGATGAAGCTCGACCTCGCCGCCGGCGTGGATGTCGAGATCAAGATCTAAGCGGGCCGGGGAGAAACACGCTATGCGCACCGGACTGCTCGCGAAGAAACTGGGCATGACCCGCATCTTCAAAGATGACGGCACTCATGTTCCTGTAACCGTCCTGCACCTCGACGGGTTGCAGGTCGTGGCTGCCCGTACCCAGGAGACGGACGGTTATACCGCTGTTCAGCTGGGGTTGGGCAAGGCCAAGGTGAAAAATGTCACCCAACCGCAACGCGGCCATTTCGCCAAGGCGAAGGTCGAGCCGAAGATGAAGTTGGTGGAATTCCGCGTCTCTCCCGACGCCATGCTGGAACCCGGCGCGACATTGTCGGCGGCGCATTTCGCCCCTGGGCAGAAAGTCGACGTTTGCGGCACGTCCAAGGGTAAGGGTTTTGCCGGCGGTATGAAGCGTTGGAACTACTCGGGTCTCGAAGCGTCGCACGGCGTGTCGGCCAGCCATCGTTCGCTGGGCTCGACCGGCAACCGTCAGGACCCCGGCCGGACCTTCAAGAACAAGAAGATGGAAGGCCATCTCGGTGTGGAGCGTATCACCACGCTGAACCTGGAAGTTGCGGCTGTGGATGCCGACAAGGGATTGTTGATGATCCGCGGTGCCGTTCCGGGCTCGAAGAATGGTTATGTGCTGGTGCGCGACGCTGTGAAGAAAGCGCGCCCGGCGGATGCTCCCTATCCGGCTGCGCTTCTCGAAGTGCCGGCGGCCGTGGGCTGAGGACGGGATAACATGCAAATCGCGATCACCACCCTCGATCTGGGCACCGCCGGCGAAGCCGACCTGCCCGACGATATTTTCGCCGCTACGCCGCGGGCCGACATCATGGCTCGTGTTGTGCACTGGCAGTTGGCTAAGCGCCGTTCGGGCAACCACAAGGCCAAGGGCGTGGCGGAAGTCTCCGGCACGACCAAGAAGCCTTACAAGCAGAAAGGCACCGGCAACGCCCGTCAGGGTAGCATGCGGTCGGCGCAGTTTCGCACCGGCGGTGTGGTGCATGGGCCCGTCGTGCGCGATCATGGCTATAGCCTGAACAAGAAAGTTCGCCGTCTTGGCCTGATTTCGGCTCTGTCGCAAAAGCTGGCCGACGGCAAGCTCGTGGTTCTCGACGCCGCGACAGGTGCTCTGAAGACCGGCGAGTTGGCTCGGAAATTGAAAGCCTTGGGCTGGAAATCGGCCTTGATCGTCGACCGGTCGGTCGATGAAGGTTTCCTGAAGGCAA
Organism: Acetobacteraceae bacterium; assembly: GCA_025354865.1. Classification (GTDB taxonomy): domain Bacteria; phylum Pseudomonadota; class Alphaproteobacteria; order Acetobacterales; family Acetobacteraceae; genus Rhodopila. Next base: position 1,567 of record JANXMB010000120.1, read on the forward strand.
GCCGCAATATCCCGCACTTCGATTTGCTGCCGACGGTCGGCGCGAATGTTTACGACATTCTGCGGCACGACGTGCTGGCGATCACGACTGCCGGCTTGGCAGGTCTTTCGGAGCGTCTGAACCCGGCCTCGAAGGGAGACGTCGCATGAGCGAGACAGTGAAAAAGCGGCGTCCTGTGCTGTCGCGGGAGGCGATGTACAACATCATCCGCCGCCCGATCATCACGGAAAAGGCGACGATGCTGACCGAGCAGAACCAGTTTGTATTCCAGGTGGCGATCGACGCGACGAAGCCGGAGATCAAGACGGCAGTCGAGGCCTTGTTCAACGTAAAGGTCGAAGGCGTGAATACTCTGGTTCAGAAGGGCAAGACCAAGCGCTTCAAGGGCCGTCCGGGTGTTCGTTCCGACGTCAAGAAAGCCTTCGTCCTGCTGGCGGCCGGTCAGTCGATCGACTTCACCACCGGCCTCTCATAAGGCGCGCGTAAGATGGCATTGAGACAATTCAACCCGGTCACTCCCAGCCTTCGCGGCACGGTGCTGATCGCTCGTTCCGAGCTGTGGAAGGGCAAGCCGCTCAAGGGCTTGACCGAGGGGCAGCACAGCCACGGCGGTCGTAACAACCACGGTCGCATCACCACCCGGTTTCGGGGCGGCGGACACAAGCAGGCCTACCGCATCATCGACTTCAAACGGCGTGGTAAGTTCGATGTGCCGGCGGTGGTCGAGCGTCTGGAATACGATCCGAACCGCACCGCATTCATCGCGCTGGTCAAGTATGCCGATGGTGAGTTGGCCTATATCATCGCGCCGCAGCGGCTCAAGGTTGGCGACGCCGTGATTGCTGGCGCCCGCGTCGATATCAAGCCCGGCAACGCGATGCCGTTGGGTGCCATCCCGGTTGGGACGATCATCCATAACATCGAGATGAAGGTTGGTGCTGGCGGCAAGATCGCGCGTTCGGCCGGGACCTACGCTCAGTTGGTCGGTAAAGATTCAGGTTATGCCCAGATCAAGCTGATGTCGGGCGAGTTGCGCATGGTGCGGGCCGAGTGCATGGCGAGCATCGGTGCGGTGTCCAACCCGGACAACATGAACCAGAAACTCGGCAAAGCCGGTCGTATGCGCTGGCTGGGCTTTCGTCCGCACAATCGTGGCGTGGTCATGAACCCCGTCGATCACCCTCACGGCGGCGGCGAAGGCCGGTCCTCCGGTGGCCGTCACCCGGTCACACCCTGGGGTGTGCCGACGAAGGGCTACAAGACACGCACCAACAAGCGGACGGACAGTTTGATTATCCGCCGTCGCAACAAGGGCAAATAGAATGGCGCGTTCCGTCTGGAAAGGTCCGTTTGTCGACGGATACCTCCTGAACAAAGCCGAGGCTTCGCGGGCGTCCGGTCGCAACGAGATCATCAAGATCTGGTCGCGCCGGTCGACAATCATGCCGCAGTTCGTTGGCCTGACGTTCGGTGTCTACAATGGCCACAAGTTCCTGCCAGTGCAGGTGAACGAAAACATGGTCGGCCACAAGTTCGGCGAATTCTCGCCGACCCGGACGTTTACCGGGCACTCGGCCGACAAGAAGGCGAAGCGGGGCTGACATGAGCAAGCCGAGCACACCGCGCGCTATAGCGGATACCGAAGCGCAGGCGATCGTCAGCAATCTGCGGATCAGCCCGCGGAAGCTGAATCTGGTTGCTGGCATGATCCGGAACCTGCCTGCGCAGAAGGCCGTCGCGACGCTGACGTTCAGCAAGCGCCGGATTGCGCAGCAGGTGAAGAAGGCGCTGGAGAGCGCGATCGCCAATGCCGAGAACAATCACCAGCTCAACGTTGATCGGCTGGTCGTGTCCCGCGCCGAAGTCGGGCGCTCTGTCGTCATGCGCCGTTTTCATGCACGCGGTCGCGGTCGCGCCGCCCGCATTGAGAAGTGGTTCAGCCACTTGAAGATCGTGGTCGCGGAACGCGCCCAGGAAGTCGAAACCGCCGGGGAGGCCGCATAACATGGGTCACAAAGTCAACCCGATCGGTTTGCGTCTTGGCATCAACCGTACGTGGGATAGCCGGTGGTATGCCGGCAAGGACTACGCCACGCTTCTGCATGCCGACACGGCGCTGCGGGCGCATCTTCGCAAGAAATTGCAGGGTGCTGGCGTGTCGCGTGTCGTGATCGAACGCCCGGCGAAGAAGCCGCGTGTGACGATCTACGCGGCGCGGCCGGGTGTGGTCATCGGCAAGAAGGGCCAGGATATCGAGGTTCTGAAGAAGGACCTCTCGAAGATGGCCAAGGCCGAGGTGTCCTTGAATATCGTCGAAATCCGTAAGCCGGAAATCGACGCGACGTTGGTCGCCGAGAACATCGCGCAGCAGCTGGAACGTCGCGTGGCGTTCCGTCGTGCCATGAAGCGTGCTGTCCAGTCGGCGATGCGCCTGGGTGCCCAAGGCATTCGAATCAATTGCGGTGGCCGCCTTGGCGGTGCCGAAATCGCGCGCGTCGAATGGTATCGCGAGGGTCGGGTGCCGTTGCACACGCTCCGTGCCGATATCGATTTCGGCGTGGCAACCGCCAAGACGACCTATGGCACCTGCGGCGTTAAAGTCTGGGTGTTCAAGGGCGAAATCCTGCAGCACGATCCGATGGCGCAAGACCGGCGCGCCGCGGAACAGGCTCCTCAGAGGTAGATGGACGATGCTGTCCCCCAAACGTACCAAATACCGCAAGCAGCACAAGGGCCGCATTCACGGCACGTCCAAAGGTGGGACGGCGTTGAATTTCGGCGCCTTCGGTCTGAAGGCGCTCGAACCCGAACGCATCACCGCGCGCCAGATCGAATCAGCGCGACGCGCGATCACCCGCGCCATGAAACGTGCCGGTCGCGTGTGGATCCGGATCTTCCCGGATGTGCCGGTGTCGACGAAACCGGCCGAAGTCCGCATGGGCTCCGGCAAGGGGTCGCCTGAATTCTGGGTCGCCCGCGTGGCCCCCGGCCGCATCGTGTTCGAGATCGACGGCGTTCCGCTCGACATCGCCAAGAACGCGCTGTCGCTAGGCGCGGCAAAGCTGCCGATCAAGACCAAGTTCATCGCCCGTATCGGAGATGCCTGATATGGCTGGTAACGTGCTAAACAAGGTGTCGGACGTTCGGACTAAAACGTCGGATGAGCTGAAAGACCTTCTCCTCGGCTTGCGCAAGGAGCAGTTCAACCTGCGCTTTCAGCGTGCGGCGGGGCAGAACGAAGGTATCGGACGGGTCAAACAGGTTCGTCGCGAGATCGCTCGCGTGAAAACCATCATGGCGGAGAAGCATGCTTCTTCCGCCCCTCAGTCTTAAGGAGCTCGGGCGATGCCAAGGCGCGTCCTCACCGGGCGAGTGACCAGCGACAAAATGGACAAGACCATCACGGTTCTTGTCGAGCGTCGCATCATGCACCCGCTGTACAAGAAGTTCATTCGCCGTTCGAAGAAATACGCGGCGCACGACGAAGACAATGTCTGCAAGATCGGCGACATGGTCCGGATCGAGGAGTGCCGTCCGCTGAGCAAGCGGAAGACATGGCTCGCAATCGAGCGCAACGGCCAGGTGCTCGTCGAGCAGCCGGCTGAGGGAGTTGCAGCATGATTCAGTCCGAATCCCATCTGGAAGTTGCCGACAATTCCGGCGCCCGCCGGGTGATGTGCATCAAGGTGCTGGGCGGCTCGAAGCGGAAAACTGCCTCGGTTGGCGACGTGATCGTCGTGTCGATCAAGGAAGCTATTCCTCGCGGCAAGGTGAAGAAGGGCGATGTGCACCAGGCGGTGATCGTGCGTACGTCGTTCCCGGTGCGCCGGGCCGATGGTTCGGCGATCCGCTTCGATCGCAATGCCGCCGTTCTGATCAACAAGCAGCAGGAGCCGATCGGCACCCGCATCTTTGGGCCGGTGGTGCGTGAACTGCGGGGACGCAAGTTCATGAAAATCATCAGCCTCGCGCCGGAGGTGTTGTAATGGCTGCGCGTATTAAAAAGGGCGATACCGTCGTTGTGATCTCCGGCGCCAGCAAAGGCCGTCGTGGCGAGGTTCTTCGGGTGATGCCGAAGGACAACCGCGCGGTTGTCCAAGGCGTTGCGCTGGCGACCCATCACGTGAAGCCTACCAGCATGGAACAGCAGGGCGGCATTCAGACCCGCGAGGCTGCGGTTCATCTGTCTAACCTGATGTTGATCGACCCGAAGAGCGAGAAACCGACGAAGGTTGGGTTCCGTGTCCTGGAAGACGGTCGCAAGGTTCGCGTCGCCAAGGCGACTGGCGACGTGATCGAAAGCTGAGGCAGATATTATGAGCGGAACCAAAAACGCCAAGGGCGGCAAGGCCGGCAACGCAAAGGGCGGCGCGAGCAATCGCGGCGGTCAGGGCGCGGCTCCTCCGACCCGCGAAGCACGCCGTGCGGCGCGCGATGCACAGATGGCTGGCGGCGAGATGAACCCCGCTGCGTCGCCGGAGGCAATGCCCCGGATGAAGCAACGGTATCTCGAAGAAGTGCGCGGTAAGCTGACCAGCGAGTTCGGTTACAAGAACCCGATGCAAGTTCCCAAACTCGAGAAGATCGTCCTGAACATGGGCGTCGGCGAGGCCACTGGCGATCAGAAGAAGCTCGATGCCGCCGTGCTCGAACTGATGGCGATCAGCGGCCAAAAGCCGGTGAAGACCGTAGCGAAAAAGGCGATCGCCGGCTTCAAGATCCGCAAGGGTCTGCCGATCGGTTGCAAGGTTACGCTGCGTGCGGCTCGTATGTATGAGTTCATGGACCGCCTTGTGACGATCGCGCTGCCGCGGGTTCGCGATTTCCGCGGGATCACGGGTAAGGGCTTCGATGGTCGTGGCAACTTTGCCATGGGCATTAAGGAACAAATTATCTTCCCGGAAATCAACTACGACCGGGTGGAGTCGGTCCGCGGGATGGACATCCAGTTCGTCACGTCGGCCAAGACGGATGCCGAAGCGAAAGCGCTGCTCAAAGCGTTCGACCTGCCTTTCGCGAATTGAAGCTTTTTTGGAAAACCGGCGGTTCTTCGGACAATCCGAAGGCCGAGAGGTTCCGGAGGATATAAACAGGATGGCCAAAGTTTCTCAGGTCAACCGGAACGCGATGCGGGAACGCATGGCGAAACGCGATAAATCGAAGCGCGCCGCGTTGAAGGACGTATTGATGGACCGTACACTCCCCGTGGAGGATCGGTTCAACGCGTCGCTGAAGTTGGCGCAGTTGCCGCGCAATGGCGCGGCTGTGCGTGTGCGTTTGCGTTGCGAAGTGACGGGGCGGTCTCGCGGGAATTATCGCAAGTTCAAGCTCTGCCGTATCGCGCTTCGTGACATGGCCAGCGCGGGGCAGATCCCGGGCATGGTCAAGGCTAGCTGGTAAGGGGAGCATCCAGAATGTCGCTTTCCGATCCATTGGGCGATATGTTGACCCGCATCCGTAACGCGCAACGTGCGCGCCACGCGATGTGCGTCTCGCCCGCTTCCAATCTGCGCTCCAACGTGTTGGGCGTGCTGAAGCGCGAAGGTTTCATCCGTGGTTATGCCGCCGAGGAACTGCGCCCTGGCGTTGCCCAACTGCGCATCGAGTTGAAATACAACGAGGGTGAGCCGGTCATTAAGGAGATCCATCGCGTCTCCAAGCCCGGCCGTCGCGTTTACTCGAAGATCAAAGAGTTGCCGCGTGTGTATGCCGGGTTGGGTATCTCCATCCTGTCCACACCGCGTGGCGTCATGAGCGATGCCGAGGCTCGCGCTGCCAATGTCGGCGGCGAAGTCCTCTGCCGCGTGTTCTGATGGAGAGCCGCGAATGTCGCGCGTAGGCAAATATCCCGTGGAAATCCCGGCCGGCGTCCAAGTGGCGATCGCCGGCGGCATGTTCACGGCGAAAGGCAAGTTGGGTGAGCTGAAGTTGTCGCTCACCGAGCTGGTCGAGGCGAAGATCGAGGGCAACCTCGTGAGCGTTGCGCCGAAGAACAAAGAAGCGCAGTCTCGCATGATGTGGGGGACGACCCGCGCTCTGATCGCCAATATGGTAAAGGGTGTCTCGGACGGGTTTTCGAAGTCGCTCGAAATCACCGGCACCGGTTATCGTGCGGCGGTTAACGGCGCCAACCTCGAAATCAATCTCGGGTTTTCGCATCCGGTGATCTATCCGGTCCCTACCGGGATCAAGATCTCCTGCGAGCGTCCGACCGCGATCAAGGTCGAGGGTGTCGATAAGCGTCTGGTTGGCCAGGTCGCGTCGGAAATCAGGGCATTCCGTCCCCCGGAACCCTACAAGGGTAAGGGCGCGCGCTACACGGATGAGGTCATCCGGCGCAAGGAAGGCAAGAAGAAATGAGCGCCACACAAGAACTTCGGAACCGTCGGCGCTCACGTCTGCGCTATCAGCTCCGCGTCAAATCCAATGGTCGGCCGCGTCTCTCGGTCTTCCGCTCGGGCAAGAACATCTACGCTCAGGTCATCGACGACAGCGCGGGGCGCACATTGGCTTCGGCCTCCTCGCTCGACAAGGACCTGCGCGCGGGCATCAAGACCGGTGCCGACAAGGCAGCTGCTGCTGCAGTCGGAAAACTCGTCGCCGAGCGTGCGCTCGCTGCCGGGGTTACCCAGGTGGTGTTCGACCGGGGTGCTTATTTGTATCACGGCCGCGTGAAAGCGCTGGCCGAGGCCGCCCGCGAAGGCGGGTTGGCCTTCTAAGGAAAATCAACGATGGCACGTGAACCCAGAGAAGGTGGCGGCGGCGATCGTGGCCGGGGCCGCGAACGTAGCGGCGGTGGCGATCGGGAGCCGGATGACGGCATCATCGACAAGCTGGTGACGATCAATCGCGTCGCGAAAGTGGTGAAGGGTGGCCGTCGGTTCGCTTTCGCCGCGCTCGTGGTGGTTGGCGATCAGAAGGGCCGCGTCGGCTACGGCGCGGGTAAGGCCCGCGAAGTGCCGGAAGCGATCCGCAAGGCAACCGAGCGCGCCAAGCGTGGCATGATCCGGGTGCCGATGAAGGAAGGGCGCACGCTGCATCACGATGTGGTCGGCGAATTCGGTGCCGGTAATGTGATCCTACGGTCGGCGGCGGCCGGCACCGGGATCATCGCTGGCGGTCCGTTGCGTGCGGTCTTCGAGACGCTGGGGATCGGCGACGTCGTGGCGAAAAGCCTCGGCAGCCGCAACCCGCATAACATGGTCAAGGCAGCTTTCGCGGCGTTGCAGAAATGCGCCAGCCCGCGTTCGGTCGCAACGCGTCGTGGCAAAAAGGTCTCCGACCTGTTCGGCCGCCCTGCGACAGCCGCAACCACGGAGGCGCAGACCAATGCCTAAGGTTCGCGTAACGAAGCTTAAGTCCCATCTCGGCCGGAAGCCCGGTCAGCATGAGACGTTGATCGGCCTCGGCCTGACGAAAATACGGAGCACGCGCGAACTGGAGGATACGCCTTCCGTCCGCGGCATGATCCGCAAGGTTGCCCACCTGATCAAGGTGGAGGAGCTTTCCTAAGATGAACCTGAACGAACTGCGGGATAATCCCGGCTCCCGCCTCAAGTCGAAGCGTCTTGGACGCGGTATCGGCTCGGGGAAGGGAAAAACCTCCGGCAAAGGCGTCAAAGGCCAGAAGGCGCGCGAAGGCGTCGCTCTGAATGGCTTCGAAGGCGGCCAGTTGCCAATTTATCGGCGGCTTCCGAAGCGGGGGTTCCACAACCTTTTCCGCAAGGAATATGCGCCTGTGAACGTCGGCACGCTCGATGCGGCCATTGCAGCCGGCAAGATCGATGGCGCGCAGCCGATTACGGAAGCGCTGCTGATTTCGTCAGGCATTGCGGCTGGCGATAAGCACGGCGTGCGGTTGCTCGGTGTTGGCAGCTTGACGCGGGCGATCGCGATCACGGTGTCGGGCGCGTCCGCAACGGCGCGTGCGGCTGTCGAAGCGGCCGGTGGCACGATCGTAACGACGGTCGAACCGAAGGCTGCGGCGCGGGCCGAAGCCTGAGCCGATTTCGTCGAGTGAGCGTCTAAGGGCACAGCGGATCCCATCCCTGTGCCTTTCGCGTTTTTCGGCTATCGCTTGCACTTCGGTGCGGGGGGATCGAAAATAGCGCAATCGAGAAGGGACATCGGATGGCATCCGCGGCAGAGCAACTCGCTTCGAATATGAGCCTCGGGGTGTTTTCGAAGGCGACCGAGCTGAAGCAACGCCTGTGGTTTACCCTGGCAGCGCTAATCGTTTACCGCGTCGGGACCTATATCCCGGTGCCCGGCGTCGATGCGGCGGTGATGGCCGAGATGATGCAATCCCACAGCAATGGCTTGTTGGGCATGTTCGACATGTTCGGCGGCGGGGCGCTTGGACGGATGGCAGTGTTCGCCCTGAATATCATGCCGTACATCAGCGCCAGCATTATTATCCAGTTGATGTCGGCGGCTGTTCCGCAGCTTGAGAACCTGAAAAAAGAGGGCGAGCAGGGACGTAAGAAGCTCAATCAATACACTCGCTACCTCACGGTTTTCATCGCGCTATTTCAGGCCTATGGGATCGCCATCGGGCTCGAAGGGATGCGTGGTAGTTTTGGCCCGGCCGTGATCGACCCCGGCATGTTCTTCCGGTTTTCGTGTGTGATCACGCTGGTTGGCGGCACGATGTTCCTGATGTGGATCGGCGAACAGATCACCGCTCGGGGTGTCGGCAATGGCACCAGCTTGATCATCATGTCGGGCATTGTGGCGAATTTGCCGCACGCTGCTGCGAATTTGCTCGAAATGGGTCGCACGGGCGCCTTGTCGGCGTTCTTCATTCTCTTCTTTATCGTGCTAGCCGCCGGGACGATTGCCGCGATCGTGTTCATCGAGCGGGCGCAGCGTCGTATCAACGTGCAGTATCCGAAGCGCCAGGTCGGCAATCGCATGTTCGGCGGCGACTCGACGCACATGCCGTTGAAGATCAACACATCCGGCGTGATCCCGCCCATTTTTGCCAGCTCGATCCTGCTGATCCCCGCAACGCTGGCTGGTTTCACCACCGGCGGGCCGGGGTGGGTGCAGATGATCGCCGGGCAGTTCGCCCATGGGCAGCCGCTCTACATGGTCCTGTATGCGGCGATGATCGTCTTTTTCTCCTATTTTTACACCGCCGTGGTGTTCAATCCGGAGGAGACGGCCGATAATTTGAAGAAATATGGTGGCTTTATCCCCGGTATCCGTCCGGGCAGCGCGACGGCCGCGTATTTCGATCGGGTGCTGACCCGTTTGACCACGGTCGGTGGCGCTTATCTGGTGGCGATTTGTTTGCTGCCGGAGATTTTGATCAGTAACTACGGTGTGCCGTTTTACTTTGGCGGCACCTCGATCCTGATCGTTGTGTCCGTGACGATGGACACGGTGACGCAGGTGCAGTCGCATTTACTGGCCCATCAATACGAGGGGCTGATCCGCAAGTCGCGGGTGAAGGGACGCCGGTGAACCTTATCCTTCTCGGCCCGCCAGGCGCGGGCAAAGGCACCCAAGCCAAGCGCCTGCAGGATGCCCATGGGATCGCGCAGATTTCCACTGGCGACATGTTGCGCGCCGAAGTCGCGGCCGGCAGCCCGGTCGGCAAAGAGGCTAAGGCGGTGATGGAGGCTGGGCGACTGGTGTCCGACGACATCATCGTGCGGATGCTTGCCTCCCGTGTCGGGCAACCGGACTGCGCCAAGGGCTTCATCCTGGACGGCTTCCCCCGCACCGTACCGCAGGCGCAGGCGTTGGATCGCATGCTGGCGGAAAAGCAGTTGAAGCTGGATGTCGTGATCGAGCTGAAGGTCGACGATTCGGCCCTGGTTGATCGCATCGCCGGGCGTTTCACCTGCGCCAAATGCGGCGAGGGCTATCACGACAGCTTCAAGAAGACCGCTAAAGCAGGCGTTTGCGATGCCTGCGGCAGTGTTGAGTTTGTGCGTCGGGCGGACGATAATCGGGAAACCGTTGCCGCTCGACTCGACGCCTACCATCGTCAGACCGCGCCGATTCTGCCGCATTACGCCGCGCAGGGTGCGCTTCGGTCGGTCGATGGCATGGCCGATATCGAAATTGTCGCTGCTCAGATCGACGCCATTTTGGCACAGATCGGATAAGCGCCTAGCACCTGGATAAAACGCTTGATTCGGCGTTGACTCCTAGGTGAGCGGAACTATAGTCCCGCGCTCCGACGTGACCCCCTTTTATAAGGGGTTTGCGTCGCTTGCGCATTTCCCTGCCCCTCGGGGCACGTTTACGGCCTGGCCAATATCCGGGCGACAGGAGAGTCAAGCGTGGCGCGTATAGCCGGCGTGAACATCCCGACGAACAAGCGCGTCCTGATTGGACTGCGCTATATCTATGGCATCGGCCCCTCGAAGGCCGCCGAGATCTGCGGGAAGCTGAGCATCCCCGATGATCGGCGGGTAAACCAGCTTTCGGATGAGGAAATCCTCCACATTCGCGAATTGATTGACCGGGAATACCGCGTCGAGGGCGATTTGCGGCGTGAGGTTTCCATGAACATCAAGCGGCTGATGGATCTCGGGTGCTATCGCGGGTTGCGCCATCGCAAGGGGCTGCCGGTGCATGGGCAGCGGACGCATACCAACGCCCGCACCCGTAAGGGTAAGGCCGTGGCGATCGCCGGTAAGAAAAAAGTGACGAAGTAAGGCGCTTCGGCACCTTCTTCACGTCAGCAAATTCCCGCGGTGCCGGTTCCCGGCGCTGCCAAGAGTTGAGAGCAGGACAAACATCATGGCGAAACCCGCCACAGCCGCGCGCCCCAGGCGCAAAGAGCGTAAAAACATCATCGCGGGCGTCGCGCACGTCGCGGCGACGTTCAACAACACGGTCATCACCATCACGGATGCCCAGGGTAACGCCATTGCGTGGTCGTCTGCGGGTAGCCAGGGTTTCAAGGGTAGCCGCAAGTCCACCCCGTATGCGGCGCAGGTCGCAGCTGAGGACGCGGGCCGCAAGGCGCGCGAACACGGCATGGAGCAGCTCGAAATCGAGGTCAGCGGCCCCGGTTCCGGACGTGAAAGCGCGCTGCGTGCGTTGCAAGCGGTCGGTTTTCAGGTCTCGGCGATCCGCGACATGACGCCGATTCCGCATAACGGTTGCCGTCCGCGCAAGCGCCGCCGCGTTTGATCGGTCGCCGTAAGACGTTCCACCGGACTGGAGCCGCGCAAACGCGGCTCGAAAGGTTGAGGTAATATGAGGCAGAGCGCCGTCATTCAGAGGAATTGGCAATCCTTGATCAAGCCGGAAAAGCTTGAAGTCGAGCCCGGCGCCGATCCGAGTCGCATCGCCACGATCGTCGCCGAACCGCTGGAACGCGGCTTCGGTATGACGCTCGGCAATGCCATTCGCCGTATCCTGCTGTCGTCGCTTCAGGGCGCGGCGGTTACCGCCTTGCAGATCGACGGCGTGCTGCATGAATTCAGCTCGATCCCCGGCGTGCGTGAGGACGTGACCGATATCGTTCTCAACATCAAGCAACTGGCGTTGCGGATGCACGGCGAAGGCCCGAAGCGGATGACGCTGACAGCCACGGGCCCCGGCGAAGTACGTGCCGGCCAGATCCAAGCGGGTCACGACATCGACATCATGAACCCCGAGTTGGTCCTCTGCACCCTGGACGACGGGGTGAAGCTGGGCATGGAGTTCACGGTCAATCTGGGTAAGGGCTACCAGCCATCGTCGGTCAATCGTCCGGAAGATGCGCCGATCGGGCTTATCCCCGTCGATAGCATTTACTCTCCGGTTCGGCGGGTGTCCTATCGGGTCGATCCGACTCGCGTCGGGCAGGTGACGGACTACGACAAGCTGCTGTTGACCGTCGAAACCAACGGTGCGGTGACGCCGGAAGATGCCGTGGCGCTCGCTGCGCGCATCCTCCAGGATCAGCTTCAGTTGTTCATCAATTTCGACGAGCCGCAAGCCGCGCGGGTGGAAGAAGTTCAGGACGATCTGCCGTTCAATCGCAATCTGCTCCGCAAGGTCGACGAACTCGAACTTTCGGTCCGCAGCGCGAACTGCCTGAAGAACGACAACATCGTCTACATCGGCGACCTCGTGCAGAAATCCGAGCAGGAAATGCTGCGCACCCCGAATTTCGGGCGGAAGTCTCTGAACGAGATCAAAGAAGTGCTGACCTCCATGGGTTTGTCTCTCGGCATGTCCGTGTCGGGTTGGCCGCCGGAAAACATCGAAGACATGGCCAAGCGGCTCGAAGAGCCGTTCTGAGCTGGTATGAAGGACTGAACCAATGCGTCACGGTGTTGCCGGCCGGAAGCTCGGCGTTACCTCTACCCATCGCATCGCCATGTTCCGCAACATGGCGTCTGCGCTGATCAAGCATGAGCAGATCACCACGACCCTGCCGAAGGCCAAGGAATTGCGCCCGGTGGCGGAAAAGCTGATCACGCTGGGCAAGAAAGGCGGCCTCGCCAATCGGCGTCTGGCCTATGCCGAGCTGCGCGACGACGTCATGGTCGCCAAGCTGTTCGGTACGCTGGCGGATCGCTACAAGGAACGCGCCGGCGGGTATTGCCGGGTGCTCCGCGCTGGCGTGCGCTACGGTGATGCTGCCGATATGGCCGTGATCGAATTCGTGGATCGCAATCCCGGCGCGAAGGGTCTGGATAGCGGCCCGGTCCAGGCGCGTCCGGACGAAGAAGACGACGCCGAAGCCTGAGCAACAGCATACGCGATAACGGAAAACGGCGGGAGCAATCCCGCCTTTTTTTGTGCCTCTTGCCCTGAACGCCGGTCGGCGCAATCCTGTCCCTCAAGAACGAGAGGGAACAGACATGACAATATTCGTAATCGGCGGCACCGGTTTCATCGGAACTCGGGTTATTCCGCTGCTTGTGGCACGCGGTGAGTCGGTGGTCTGCATGGACATCAACCCGCATACCGCCAATTTCTCGGCGTTTGGCGACAAGGTGAAGGTGGTCCGTGGCGACGTGACCCAATTCGACGATGTGCTGAACCAGATGCAGGCGTCGAAAGCCGACAAGGTCATGAACCTGTCGTACAACCTCGGGGCCGAATTGCCGCCCCATCTCGCAACCAAACTCAATATCGTCGGGATGGATCATTGCTTCGAGGCCGCGCGCATCCTGGGTATCGCCCATACCGTTTACGCCAGTTCGCTCGCGGTGAATGGGCAGCAACATCATTTCGGCGATCGTCCAGTGACCGAGGACGATCTGCACATGGGCACCTACCAGTATGCCATGCACAAATCGTTCAACGAGTGGCAGGCCAAGGATTATGTCGCCAAACATGGCATGACGATCACCGGCATCCGCCCCGCTAACGTCACCGGCCCCGACAAGGTTCGCGGGTCCGTCGATCACGTCAATATCGTGACCCGTCCGGCCCGGGGGGAGGCGATTTCCTTTCCCTACGCCGACGCGATGCGCTGCCCGATCCATGTTGACGACATCGCCGAGGTCTTTACCCGCGTCGTCATGACACCGAAACCCAAGCACCAGATCTATAGCTCCGGCGGGGCCGTGGTCAGCTTGGGGGAGATCGCGGCAATCGTGAAATCCTACCTGCCGGATGCGCAAATTACCTTCCAGCACCAGACCGGGGGCAAGGCGTCGTCCGGCAACTACCTGATCGATAATTCCCGCCTGATGACCGAGTTCGGGGTGCAATATCGGCCGTATCGTGATCGGGTGCTGCAAATCATCAACGCGGTGCGGGAAGAACAAGGGTTGCCCGCTATCGCGGCGTAGGGCCTGTGTTACAGTCTCCCCGGTTCAGCCATCCGGGGAGACTCCGCGCATGAAACGCCTGCTTGCTTTCGGTCTAACGATGTTCGTCGCCATTGCTTCGGGGCAGGCAGCGACGTTGGAGAATGTGCGCCAAAAGGGCTTCGTTTCCTGCGGGGTGAATGTGGGCCTCGGCGGATTTTCCATGCCGGATAGCAAGGGCGTCTGGAAGGGCCTCGATGTCGATGCCTGCCGAGCAACGGCGGCTGCGGTGTTGGGGGATGCGGAGAAGGTGAGGTATGTGCCGACCACCGGCACGTCCCGCTTCGCCGCGCTGCAATCGGGGGAGATCGATATCCTCTCCCGCAATACGACCTTTACCTTCGTCCGCGATGCCACGATCGGGCTGCGGATGGTGCTGGTGAATTTCTACGACGGACAGGGTTTCCTGGTGCCGAAATCGGCCAAGGTGCAACATCTCCCCGACCTCGCGGGTGGCACGATTTGCATGCTGCAGGGTTCGACGCACGAGATGAACCTTGCGGATTGGATGAAGCAGCACAATACCGAATTCAAGATCGTGCTGCTGGACACGACCGATGTGCTGATCAAGGCGCTGCTGTCGGGCCGTTGCGACGCCGCGTCGTCGGATAGTTCCAATCTCGCCTCGGTGCGTGGGGCCGGCGTGCCCAACCCGGACGATTTCGTCATCCTCCCCGATCGTATCAGCAAGGAGCCGCTTGGCCCGATGGTGCGGCAGTCGGACGACAAGTGGTTCGATATCGTCCGCTGGTCCATGATGGCGATGCTAGAAGCCGAGGAAAACGGCGTCACCGCCGCCAACGCCGATAAAATGCTGGCCGAAAGCACCAATCCGACGGTGCAGCGCCTGCTCGGCAAGTCCGGCGATTTCGGCAAGTTGCTGGGGCTGGATAACGCCTGGGCGCTGAATATCGTCAAGCAGGTCGGCAATTACAGCGAGAGCTACGAACGTAACGTGGGTCTGGCCAGTTCGTTGAAACTGGATCGCGGCCCGAATGCGTTGTGGAGCAAAGGCGGGCTGATGTACCCGATTCCGTTCCGGTAAGTGCGGAACAGTCTGCGGTCGCCGCTGCTCGCGCCGTTCGAGGTCAGAAGCTTCCGATACCAATTCCCGGCCGATCTGCTCACGTCCTGGGCGATCGAGATGGAGATATTGATTCTCGGCTGGTACATCCTGGTCGAGACAGGATCCGTGCTGCTGCTGACCTTGTATGGTGCGTTGCAGTATCTCGGCACGTTGATCGCGCCGGTTTTCGGACTGGCGGGCGACCGCTTCGGTCATCGCAACGTCCTGTGCGCCATGCGGGTGGTCTATACCGGCTTGGCGACGACGCTCGCGGTTTTCTCGGCCTTCGATGCGGTCAATCCGGTCGTGGTGTTTGCCATTGCAACCGTGTCCGGGCTGATTCGTCCGTCCGATCTGGCGATGCGCAATGCGCTTGTGGCCGAAACCATGCCGGGCGACCGGTTGATGGCGGCCATGGGGGTGGCGCGCACCACGTCCGACTCCGCCAAGGTGGTCGGTTCCCTGGCCGGGGCCGCGATCTTCGCACTGCTCGGCATGGGCTGGGCCTATGTCGTTGTGTCCTTGTTCTACGCCGCCGGGTTTTGCCTCACGCTCGGGGTGGGCGCGGCACGGACGGCGGGCGATCGATTGGCGCGCATGTCGCTATGGCGCGATCTGCGGGACGGCATGCGGTTTATCGCCGACTCGCCGCAGTCGCTGGCCGGGATGTGGCTGGCATTCCTGGTCAACATGACCGCATTCCCGATGACGCACGGGCTGCTGCCCTACGTTGCCCGCGATATCTATGGGATCGGGCAGGCGGGCCTGGGAACCTTGGTTGCGAGTTTCGCGTTCGGCGCCTTGGTCGGGTCCGTCGTCATCAGCATGATCGGGCGCCGGTTGCGGCCGGCGCGGGTGATGATGGTCTTTGCCGTTGTTTGGTACGTGCTGGTGCTTGCGTTTGTATGGATGCCGAGCCCGGGTTGGGGGCGAGCGATGCTGGTTGCGACGGGTTTCGCGCAAAGCCTGTCGATGGTGCCAATGGCGGTGATGCTGTTGCACAGCGCCGGTAGCAAATTCCGAGGGCGCGTCATGGGCGTGCGGATGCTTGCGATTTATGGCCTACCGCTCGGTCTTGTCGTGGCGGGCTGGGCCATCGAGCGGGTTGGTTTCGTCGCCCTAGCCACCGGCTATGCGGTCTTCGGGCTGCTGGCGACGATATGGATCGGCCTGCGCTGGTACAAGGCGCTATGGCCGGCCGATGCACCGGCTAACGCTCGGTAGGCTATCGCGCTATTGTGCGGCGATGGCGGGGGTTTTCCAGCGGCCGACCGGGGTTGGCAGGCCGAGATTGCCGCGCAGAGTTGTTGCTTCGTATTCGGTACGGAACAAACCACGCCGTTGCAATTCGGGTATGACCAGATCGACGAAATCGGTCAATGACCCCGGCAACCAAGCCGGCATCACGTTGAAACCGTCGCATGCATTGTTTCGAAACCAATGTTCCATCGTATCGGCGATTTGTTCTGGCGTTCCGATCGACAATAGATGGCCGCGCGGACCGGCATTCAGCAGGCACAATTCCCACAGGGTCAGATTGTCGCGTCGTGCCGCTTCCAGCAGCAGGCGTTGCCGACTGAGCGGGCCGTTGGTGTCTCCCATATCGGGGACCGGTCCATGCAGGGGGTATTTATCCAGCCCGCCGACGCCGATCGTGTGCTCTAGGACTGCGATACCGACGCTGGGATGGATCAGAGATTGCAGATAGTCGAATTTCTCCCGCGCTTCGGCTTCGGTGCGGCCCACCACTGGGTATATTCCGGGTAATATACGAATATCGGCCGGATTGCGCCCGTAACGGGGTAGTCGAGCGACGACATCGGCATAGAATGCAGTGGCTTGTTCAAACGTTGTCTGGGCAGTGAAAATCACCTCGGCGGTGCGGGCGGCCAGATCGCGGCCGGTGTCGGATGCGCCGGCCTGCACCAGGACCGGCCGCCCCTGGGGGGAACATGCGACGTTCAGCGGCCCGCGCACCGAGAAATATTTGCCGCGATGGTTCAGCGTGTGCATTTTCGCCGGGTCGTAATAAACGCCGGAGGCTTGGTCGCGTTGGAACGCGTCGGGTTCCCAGGAATCCCAAAGTCCGTTGACCACCTGGGCGAATTCCGCTGCCATATCGTAGCGATCGGCGTGGGCGACATGGTGGTCGCGGCCGTGGTTGAAGGCCTCGGCTTCGTTGTTGGATGTCACAAGGTTCCAGCCGGCGCGTCCGCCGCTGATTTGATCCAGCGATGCGAACTGCCGAGCAAGATTGTATGGATCGTTGTAGGTGGAGGATGTGGTGGCGACGAGACCCAGATGGGTTGTGACGGCGGCGAGGGCCGACAGAATTGTCATAGGTTCGAATTTCACCAACTTGCCCATGCGGCCACGGGACTCGGCCGATCCGTAGACGCTGACGGCGGCGCTGTCGGCCAGGAACAACAGGTCGAATTTGCCGCGCTCGGCGGTGCGGGCGACGTCGGCGGCCTGGGCGAAATTTGTGCCCGATTCGGCATAGGCGCCGGGGTGGCGCCACGCGGCAACGTGCTGGCCGGTTTCGTGAACGAAAGCGCCGAGTTTCATGGTGCGGGGATTGGTCATGCTGGTTGACTCCCGGGTTGGCGCGATCATGCCTCCGGTTGTGGCGTTGGCGCAATTCCCCGCCGGGTCCGGGAGCAAAGTCGAACGTTCGACGCCGCTATTGCGTC
>JANXMB010000133.1 GCA_025354865.1 Acetobacteraceae bacterium
CGCCCGCCCCGAAACCGCCACCCTGTCCGGTGCGGAGGTACTTCTCCGCGCGTTGAAGGACCAAGGCGTCGAGGTCATTTTCGGCTATCCGGGCGGCGCGGTATTGCCGATTTACGATGCGCTGTTCAATCAGAACGCCATCCGGCACATCCTGGTTCGTCACGAGCAGGCCGCCGTGCACGCCGCCGAGGGCTACGCGCGCAGCACCGGCCGCGTCGGCGTTGTGCTGGTCACCTCCGGACCTGGCGCCACCAATGCCGTGACGGGGCTGGTCGATGCGCTGATGGACAGCATCCCGGTGATCTGCCTGACCGGCCAGGTGCCGACCCATCTGATCGGCAACGACGCGTTCCAGGAAGCCGACACCACCGGTATCACGCGCCCCGCCACCAAGCATAACTATCTGGTTCGCCGCTCCGAAGACCTCGCCCGCGTGGTGCATGAGGCGTTTCACGTCGCGCGCAGCGGCCGCCCCGGACCGGTGGTCATCGACCTTCCCAAGGATATTCTGATCGCCCCGGCGCCCTATGTGGAACCGAGCCGGACTGCGCTGGCGCCACGCTACAACCCGCGCACCGAGCCCGATCCTGTCCAGATTGCCAAGGCCGTCGCGCTGCTGAAGCAGGCCAAGCGGCCGATGATCTACTCTGGCGGCGGCGTCATCAACGCCGGCCCTGAAGCCTCCAGGCTGTTGTGCGAACTGGTGCGGCTGACCGGCTTTCCCTGCACCAGCACGCTGATGGGCCTGGGCGCCTATCCCGCCAAGGACCCGCTGTTCCTGGGCATGCTGGGCATGCACGGCACCTACGAAGCCAATCTGGTGATGCATGGCTGCGACGTGATGCTGAACGTGGGTGCGCGCTTCGACGACCGGGTGACCGGGCGGCTGAACGCGTTCAGCCCGGACAGCAAGAAAATCCATATCGACATCGACCCCAGCAGCATCAACAAGAACGTGCCGGTGGACGTGCCGGTGATCGCCGATGCCGCCGCCGCGCTGCAAGCGCTGATCGCGGCGTGGGACGCCGATCCCGCCGAACCAGACCGCAAGGCGCTGGCCGAGTGGTGGCAGCAGATCGAGGTTTGGCGCGGCAAGGACTCGCTGCGCTTTACACAAACCAAGGCGAAGGGCGGCATCATCAAGCCGCAATACGCCATCCAGCGGCTGTACGAGATCACCCGCGAATTGGGCCGCGAGGTGTTCATCACCACCGAGGTGGGCCAGCACCAGATGTGGGCGGCACAGTTTTTCAAGTTCGACCGCCCGAACCACTGGATGACCAGCGGCGGCCTGGGCACCATGGGGTATGGCCTGCCAGCCGCGATGGGCGTGCAGATCGCGCACCCGGACGCGCTGGTGATCGACATTGCCGGTGAGGCCAGCATCCTGATGAACATTCAGGAGATGAGCACGATTGCCCAGTACCGCCTGCCGGTGAAGGTGTTCATTCTGAATAACCAATACATGGGCATGGTGCGCCAGTGGCAGGAACTGCTGCATGGCGGGCGTTATTCGGAAAGCTATTCCGAGGCGCTGCCGGATTTCGTCAAGCTGGCCGACAGCTTCCACGGCGTCGGCATGCGCGCCCAATCGGTCGATGAACTCGACGACGTGATCCGCGCCATGATCGCCAGCCCCAGCGCGGTGATCGCCGATATCGCGGTGGACCAGAAGGAAAACTGCTTCCCGATGATCCCGAGCGGGGCGGCGCATAACGACATGATCCTTGGCCCCGAGCACGAAGCCCGGGCGCGCGGCATCAGCGACGAGGGCTTGGTACTCGTCTGATCCGCCGCCGCCTGACCGTGCCGCATTCATTTTCCGACGGGTCCACTCATGTCCGCCACGATTGACACGACTTTGCGTTCCGCGACCATTTCCGTGCTGGTGGAGAACGAGGCCGGGGTGCTGGCCCGCGTCATCGGCCTATTCTCTGGCCGGGGCTACAACATCGAGAGCCTGACGGTGGCCCCGGTCGATATCGCCGGCAATCGCAGCCGCATCAACTTCGTCACCTCCGGTACCGAAATGGTGATCGCGCAGATCAAAGCGCAACTCGACCGTTTGGTGCCGGTGTATCGCGTGTCCGACCTGTCGCTGATCGGCCCGTTCATCGCCCGTGAAATGGCGCTGGTGAAGGTGCTGTCTGCCAACGCGCCGCAGCGCGCGGTGGCCAAGCAGGTCGCCATCGAGGCGGGAGCGCGGGTTGAGGACGAAACGCCAGACAGCTTCGTGTTCGAACTGACCGGCAGCAGCGAGTCGCTGGATGCGTTCATCGAGCAGATGCGCCCGCTCGGGTTGCAGGAAGTCTCACGCACCGGTGTCGCGGCGATGACCCGGGGCACAAAAGTCATATAAGAACGGGATCCAAGGGCCGCCGGCCCTGGGCGGGTCCAGGGCAGCGCCCTGACCTGTCTATTTAGGGGATAAAAGATGCGCGTTTACTACGACCGCGACGCCGATGTGAATCTGATCAAGGCCAAGAAGGTCGCGATCATTGGCTATGGCAGCCAGGGCCATGCCCACGCCAACAACCTGAAGGACAGCGGCGCTGCCGAGTTGGTGGTGGGCTTGCGCCCCGGCTCGACCGCGGTCGCCAAGGCGGAAGCCGCTGGCCTGAAGGTGCTGCCGCCCGCCGAAGCCGCCAAGTGGGCCGACGTGGTCATGGTGCTGACGCCGGATGAAGGCCAGGGCGATCTGTATCGCGACAGCCTGCACGCCAACATGAAGCCGGGTGCGGCGCTGGCGTTCGCGCACGGCCTGAACATCCACTTCAACCTGATCGAAGCGCGCCCGGACATCGACGTGTTCATGATCGCGCCAAAGGGCCCCGGCCACACGGTGCGCAGCGAATACCAGCGCGGCGGCGGCGTGCCCTGCCTGGTGGCCGTGGCGCAGAACCCGTCGGGCAACGCGCTGGAAATCGCGCTGAGCTACGCCAGCGCCATCGGCGGCGGCCGGGCTGGCATCATCGAGACCACCTTCAAGGAAGAATGCGAGACCGACCTGTTCGGCGAGCAGGTGGTGCTGTGCGGCGGCTTGGTGGAACTGATCCGCGCCGGTTACGAGACGCTGGTTGAGGCCGGATACGCGCCGGAAATGGCGTATTTCGAGTGTCTGCACGAAGTGAAGCTGATCGTGGACCTGATCTACGAAGGCGGCATCGCCAACATGAACTACTCGGTGTCGAACACCGCCGAGTACGGCGAATACGTCACCGGCCCGCGCATCATCACCGCCGAGACCAAGGCCGAGATGAAGCGCGTGCTGGAAGACATCCAGACCGGCCGCTTCGCGCGCGACTGGATGCTGGAAAACAAGGTGAACGCCGCCAGCTTCAAGGCCATCCGCCGCCGCAATGCTGCCCACCCGATTGAAGAAGTGGGCGAGAAGCTGCGCGCGATGATGCCGTGGATTGCCAAGAACAAGCTGGTGGATAAGGCGAAGAACTAAGCTTTTCGGCTGCTTATTCCCCCTCTCCCCCCCAAAGGGGCGGAGAGGGAACTTGAGGACGGCGTGAAACGGCGCCAGGGTGAAGCCTGCGCGGGGTTCATCATGCGGGCTGCGCACGAGCGGTTGCAGCGCTTGCAGGTGGCGTAGTGGCACTTGAAGGAGGCATGGCCCGTCGTGAAATGGGTCTTATGCCGGGGATATGGGAAACGAATAGGCGGCTTGCCGCCCAAACCATAAGAGATGATTGGACGCCGACTTCACGTCGCTCGGTAAATCTGACGCAACGCATTATCGAAGCGTAATCCGCCGCTTGATACGACAGCCGCCGGTTCGCCGGCGGTAGCCCGTGCCGCGCGAAATAGGCCGACCGCGCGTCCATCTTGTCCTGGTGTTCAGCCGCGTAGCGCGCATCCGCCGTCTCCGCCACCGCCCGCGACACCTTGGCGTGCCGCGCAGCGATGGTGGCGGGCCGCTGGGCAGAT
>JANXMB010000164.1 GCA_025354865.1 Acetobacteraceae bacterium
GCCATAAACCAACCAATCCGATACACTAGGCTCGTCGCAAAGAGCCTAAATCCAGATCGGCCAGCTTCGCCCAATCAACATAAATGCCAATCGTTAGGCGCCGCCAACGTATCCCTTCCTAGCCTATTCAATTCTCAAAGAACAACGTCCAACTAGTATCGACCCGCGTTACCGCGAGCCACAAGACCTAATTGCCTTGCTTGTGCCACCGACCCGGTGCAGACCGAGGAAGCTAGCCGAACCGCAGGAGAAGTGCAAGAGCGCGTTCCGCTGCGGTGAACGGGCTTCTAAGGGTGCCTCCCCGGACCGTCAACCCGGTTTTTTCAGAATTCGTCATTTAATTGCCATGCCATTGCCGGAACCACGTCACGAATCGCGGAATTCCGCGGCTCAGCGGGGTCTTCGGGGAAAATCCAGTTAGCGCCGAAATCGCATCGACCGACGCAAACGTCTCCTCCACGTCCACCGCCGGCCGAGGCGCCGTACGCACGATCGCTTTCTGACCCAGCGCATCTTCCAGCAGGCGCACGAGCTCGCGCACTTCCTCCCCGCGATGGTTGCCGATGTTCAGAATCCGGGTGCCCTCGGTCGGCGGGCGGTCCAGCGCGCCGACCACGCCGGCCACGATATCGTCCACATAGGTGAAATCGCGCTTCAGCAGCCCGCCGTCGTACAGCACGATCGGTTCCCCCGCGACGATCGCCTTGGCGAAGCTGTAATACGCCATGTCCGGGCGCCCCCACGGTCCGTACACCGTAAAGAACCGCAAGCCGGTCTGCGGCAATTGGAACAAATGGGCGTAGGCGTAGCTCATGAGTTCGTCCGCCCGCTTGGTCGCGGCATACAGCGACATCGGCGTGTCCACCCGATCCGTTTCCCGGAACGGCATCGCGGTATTGGCGCCGTAGACCGACGATGTGCTGGCATACACCATGTGCCGCAGCCCTTTCAGGCGCCGCGCCGTTTCCAGCACCACCAAATGCCCCATCACGTTCGACGTCACATAGGAATAGGGGTCCACCAGCGAATGCCGGACCCCCGCCTGCGCCGCGAGGTGCGCGATCCCCACAATCCCCGGATGCGTCGCCACCAGCGCCTCCATCGTCGTTCGGTCCGACACATCCCCTGGCACGAAGATAAAGCCCGGATGGGCGCGCAGCCGCTCTAACCGCGCCGCCTTCAGGCGCACGTCGTAATAGGTGTTGAGGTTATCGATCCCCACCACCCGATCACCGCGCGCCAGCAGCGCCTCGGCCACATGGGATCCGATGAACCCGGCAGCCCCGGTGACCAGGACGGTCATGCGAGGGGCCGAGCGACCAGACGATCTTCGAGCAGCTCCATGATCGCGTGACCGAGGGCGATGTGGCACTCCTGGATGCGGGCGGTCTCGGGGTCCGGCACCATCAGGACGTGGTCGCAGTGTTCCAGCGCCGGCAAGCCCGCCCCGCCCAGCAAACCGACCGTTGCGATGCCCATTTCCCGCGCCGCCTTCAACGCCAACACCACATTGGGCGAACGGCCGGAGGTGGTGATGCCGAACAGCACGTCGCCCCGCCGGCCGAGGCCGCGCAACGGGCGCTCGAACACACGTTCGTAGCCGTAATCGTTGCCCGCACCGGTCAGCATGGTCGGGTCTTGCGTCAACGCGAGCGCGGGATACGACGGTCGCTCCACCGATCCGCGCAGGCGGATCAGCATTTCCGTCGCCAGATGCATCGCGTCCCCGGCCGAACCGCCGTTGCCGCACAGCATCATCTTTCCGCCGCCGCGCAGACTGGCTTCGCAGGTGTCGACCACCGCGACCACGGTATCCGCCAACTCGGTTGCAATCCGCCGTTTCAGGTCGGCGGACTTGTTCATCATCGCGGCGAAGCGCGTCTTTTCAATCGCGGCGAAGCGCGTTTTTTCGGTCATGATCGATCGGACTCCTGGGCGAAAACCCAGGACGATCCTTACTGTGCCGTCCAGCCGCCGTCTATCGAAACGGGCGTTCCGGTGATGGTTCGCGCCGCGTCGGAGCACAAAAACACGGCCAAGCCGCCGATCGCTTCCGGGGTCGAGAACTGCAACATCGGCTGCTTTTCCGCCAGGAACGCCTGCGCCGCCATTTCGACCGAGATGCCCTCCTGGTGGGCCCGAGCCTCCAACTGGCGATCGACGAGGGGGGTTTTGACCCATCCCGGGCAGATCGCGTTCGCGGTGACGC
This sequence comes from Acetobacteraceae bacterium, assembly GCA_025354865.1. Lineage (GTDB taxonomy): Bacteria > Pseudomonadota > Alphaproteobacteria > Acetobacterales > Acetobacteraceae > Rhodopila. Next base: position 2,210 of record JANXMB010000164.1, read on the forward strand.
CGGCATTGGCCAGTTCGATCGCCGCGACTTTGGTCAGGCCCAGAACCCCGTGCTTGGCCGCGACATAGGCCGCTTTCCGGCCGCTCGCGACCAGTCCGTGGGCGGAGGCGACGTTGATAATCCGGCCCCAGCCCTTTTTCTTCATGCCGGGAATGACCGCCTGCATGCAGAAAAACACCGCCGAGAGGTTGATCGCGATAATCGCGTGCCACTTGTCCTCGGGGAAGTCTTCGATCGCAGCGACATGCTGGATGCCGGCATTGTTCACCAGGATGTCGACACCGCCCATGCTGGCCTCGATCTCCGCGCCCATGGCGGCGATTTCGGCCGGCTTGCTCATGTCGGCGGCGCTGTAGCCGACCCGGACCCCGAAGGTTTTTGCCAGCTCCGCGCGCAAGGCCTCGATCCCTGCGGGGTCGCCGAAACCGTTTAGCATGAGGTCGGCGCCCTCCGCTGCGAAGGCCCTGGCGATGCCCAGACCGATGCCGCTTGTGGACCCCGTGACCAGCGCGACTTTGCCCTTCAACGCCATTGATCTAACCCTTCTGCATGGTGCATTGCAGCATGATACAGGCCGCATCGCGGCGCACAAGTGAAAGCGCGCATGGCCACTTGAATACCGGCCCCGACTCTGGCAGATCGTTCGCATACGGACGATCTGCCAGGAGTAACGGTTTGCCCTGTCCCGACGGCTTCCGCCTGGAAGACCATGTTGGCTTCCTGCTGCGCAAGGCATACCAACGCCACGCCGCCTTGTTCGTCGACGTCGCGGGGGAGCACGCTTTGACCCCGACGCAATTCGCCGCACTTAGCAAGGTGGTCGAACTCGGGCGCGTCACGCAGAACCGTCTGGGGCGGCAGGTGGCGATGGATCCCGCGACAATTCAAGGCGTTATCAAGCGCCTGACCGTGCGCGGCCTGATCGAACGCACGCAGGATCCGATGGATCGCCGCACCGCTGTGCTCGCGCCGACCGACGCGGCGCTGGAACTGATCGCCACCGCCGTGGCATGCGCCCAGCGCGCCCATGCCACCGTCCTTTCGCCCTTGTCGGACGACGAGCAAGCGGTGTTCCTGGCGCTCTTGCGAAGGATGGGTTGATATCGTGACTGACTCGGAACTGGGCTTCGGACTGTCGTTTGCCGCCTTGGCGGGGCGGGAGGGTCTGGTTCGCCTCGATAAATCCTTTCTCGACACCTTGGCCGCTGCCGATGCCGCGTTGCACGCAAGGCTGCTGGGTGCCCGAGCGGCCCCCGACACGCTGCCCAGCAAAGACGAAAGCGATTTGATCGTTGCGCTCGGTTCCCACCTCGATGCTTTCGTCGCCGAATTATTCGGGATCGCGGCCGAAACCCAGGCGCTGTCCGACGAAACCGCAAAGCTGGATCCGATCCATGCCTGCAAGCGGCTGTTCGTGCAGCGGCAGGCGGTGCGGAAATACAACGATCCCGCCGCATTCGACGGTGCCGCGTTGCGCGCCGCGCTGGAAGCCCGCTGCGGCGAGCCGGCGACCGAGGAAGCCTTCGCCCGCCACGTCGCCGCCTGGGAAAAAGCAGCAGACGCCGAGGCGCTCGACCTCGCATTGCGCTACGCCGCCTGGGCGACGCTGACCGAGGCGGGGAAAGCGGCGCACAAAGGCGGCACCCTGTTCCGCACCCCGCACAAGGTCGATCCGCAGCACCTCGTTGCCGTCGAAACCATCGAACGCGATGGCGTGACGATGCTGCGCCTGCCGGAACACGAATGGCGCCAGCGGGAAGGCTTCGCGCTGACCGATCCCGGCATGAACACCCAGCAGGCGCTGGACCAGATCAACTATTGTATCTTGTGCCACACGCAGGGGAAGGACTCCTGCTCCAAGGGTCTGAAAGACCGCAAAACCGGTGCGTTCCAGAAATCGCCGTTCGGGGTGACCTTGGCCGGCTGCCCGCTGGACGAAAAAATCTCCGAGATGCACACATTGCGCGCCCAAGGCAGCGTCCTCGGCGCCTTTGCCACCATTGCCATCGACAACCCGATGATGGCGGCCACCGGCCACCGCATCTGCAACGACTGCATGAAAGCCTGCATCTATCAAAAGCAGGAAGCGGTCGATATTCCCCAGGCCGAGACCCACATCCTGCGCGACGTCCTCGCGCTGCCCTATGGGTTCGAGATCTATGCGCTGCTGACGCGATGGAACCCGCTGGACATTCGCCGCCCGCTGCCCCGGCCCGATAGCGGGCGGAAAGTGCTGATCGTCGGCCTCGGCCCGGCCGGTTTCACCCTGGCGCACCATCTGATGAACGACGGGCACACCGTCGTGGCGATCGACGGCCTGAAGATCGAGCCGTTGACCTTCGACCCCGCCGCGCCGATCCGCGACACCGCCACCTTGTTCGAAAACCTGGACGATCGCGTGCTGGCCGGCTTCGGCGGCGTCGCCGAGTACGGCATCACCGTGCGCTGGAACAAGAACTACCTGAAGCTGGTCCGCCTGCTGCTGGAACGCCGGTCCGACCGCTTCGCCCATTTCGGCGGTGTCCGCTTCGGCGGCGGCGCCACGATCGGCATGGACGACGCCTGGGCCATGGGCTTCGACCACGTCGCGCTGTGCATGGGCGCCGGCAAACCGACCGTGCTGGATATTCCCAACGGCCTCGCGCGCGGGGTGCGACAGGCATCCGACTTCCTGATGGCCTTGCAACTGACCGGCGCTGCCAAAGCCTCGTCGATCGCCAACCTGCAAATCCGCCTGCCGGTCGTCGTGATCGGCGGCGGACTGACCGCGATCGACACCGCGACCGAATCCCTCGCGTATTACGTCCGTCAGGTGGAGAAATTTGCCACCCGATATACAACCCTGGTCGCCGAACGCGGGGAGGCAGCGGTCCGCGCGCGTTGGTCGGCGGAGGAAGCGGAAACCGCGACGGAATTCCTGACCCACGCCGCCGCCATCGCCGCCGAACGCCGCGCGGCGCAAACCGAGGCACGGCAGCCGCGACTGGCCCAATTGGTCGAAAGCTGGGGCGGCGCCACCGTCGCCTATCGCCGCAAGCTGACGGAAAGCCCGTCCTATACGCTGAACCACGAAGAAGTGGCCAAAGCGATGGAGGAAGCGGTCCGCTTCGCCGAGGGCCTGACCCCCATCGGGGTCGAGACCGACCGCTTCGGTCACGCCGCCGCTCTGCGCGTCGCCCGCGCCGACGGTACCGAAGCCACACTGCCGGCCCGCGCAATCCTCGTCGCCGCCGGCACCCAGCCGAACACCGTGTTCGCGCGTGAAGATGGGCGCATCCAGCTCGATGGGCGATACTTCCAGGCGGTGGACGAAACCGGCGCGAAAGTGACGCCGGAACGCGCGATGGCCAAGCCCGATGTCGCGCAAGTGCTGATGCACCGCGCGGAAAACGGCCGTTTCCTCAGCTTCTTCGGCGACCTGCACCCCAGCTTCTTCGGCAACGTGGTGAAGGCGATGGGCGGGGCAAAGCGCGGCTACCCCGTGGTATCGCGGGCGCTGGCGGCGATCGAACCGACCCCGATCTCCGGCGCCGATCTGATCGCCCATTGCCGCGACACCCTGGCCGCGACGGTGCACGCCGTGAACCGCCTGACCCCCACCATTGTCGAGGTCGTGATCCGCGCCCCCGCTGCAGCGCGTGCTTTCGAACCCGGCCAGTTCTATCGGCTGCAAAACCACGAAGTGCTGGCACCGCGCACCGCCGACACCGTTTTGGGCATGGAAGGTCTGGCCATGACCGGCGCCTGGACCGATCCCGCACAGGGCCTGGTCAGCGTCATCGCGTTGGAGATGGGCGGGTCGTCCGACCTGTGCACCATTCTGCGGCCGGGCGAAAAAGTGGTGCTGATGGGGCCGACCGGCGCCCCCACCCATATCCCCGCCGCATCCACCGTCGCTTTGGTCGGCGGCGGGCTGGGCAATGCCGTGCTGTTCTCGATCGGCGCGGCCATGCGCGCGGCCGGTTCGAAAGTCGTCTACTTCGCCGGCTACAAAGCCATCCGCGATCGCTACAAAATCCAGGAGATCGAGCACGCCGCCGATATCATCGTCTGGTGCTGCGATGAGGCTCCGGGCTTCCAACCCAACCCCGCCCGCCCGCAGGACCGCAGCTTCGTCGGCAACATCGTCGAGGCCATGCTCGCCTACGGATCGGGTGCGCTCGGCCCCCAGGCCGTGCCCTTGGCGGATGCCGAGCACCTGATCGCCATCGGCTCCGACCGTATGATGAACGCGGTGGGGCTTGCTCGGCATGGCGTCTTGGCCGCCTACCTGCGGCCAGATCATACCGCAATCGGATCGATCAACTCACCGATGCAATGTATGATGAAGGAAGTCTGCGCCCAGTGCCTGCAACCGCATGTCGATCCGACGACCGGCGAGCGGACGGTTGTATTCTCCTGCTTCAATCAAGATCAAAAACTGGATTGGGTCGATTTCGGCGCTTTGAATGAGCGGCTGCGCCAGAACGGCACGCAGGAAAAGCTGACGGCGCAATGGGTGGACCGGACCTTGCGGCAATTGAGCCTGCGCGGCGCGGCCTGACCCGACCCAGGCGTTCTATATATAAGGTAAGCGTCGCAATCCCGACCCGCTCCATGCACCCAAGCATGGAGCGGGTCCGGTCGTTGGGCTTAGAGCGTGATCGCCTGAGGTTGACTTCAACCTCGGGCGTGAATCACCCTCTCAAACAAAGGCTTAGACCATGATCCAACGCCGAGATCGCGTGCAACCTCAAACGATCATGGTCTAATGCTTCATCGGCATCGCATCGTGCTTCATCGGCATCGCGTCGTGCATCATCGGCATTGCGCTGCCTTCCATCTTCCGGACCACCTGGCCGCGAATTTCGCCGCCCTTGTTGGCCTCGGTATGGACGTTCACATACCACATGCCGGATTCCAGATCCTTGATCTGCGCATCGGTCAGGGTCGCGGTCGCGCTCACAACGCCAGCCGGGTCCTTACCGATCGCCACCGCGACACCCGCATTGGCACCCGCTTTCGCCGGGCCGTGGAAATGCGCGGCCGTCGCCGGACCGGTCAGACCATGGTAGGTCAGGGTATAGCTGAGCACCTTGGTCGCGGTATCCAAGGTCGCGAGCAGATCACCGGCCCCAGCCGAGGTCGTCGCCGGAACCTCGCTCTTGCCGCCGAGTGCGGCCTCGAAATGCAGCGTGGCGGCGGAGGCGGAACCGATCAGACCGAAGGTGGCGACGGTTGCGAACAAAGCGCGACGTATCATGGAATTCTCCCGTTATGGTGAAGGCCGGCGGCGGACTGCCCCACGGACTGCCTATTGGACGTTCCAACCGGCGACCTATTCCACCATAGACATGCCGCGCAGAGTGCCGCCAGAGAAATTAGGATTCCCGATGTCGCCCCCGATCGGTCCAGCCGTCGATACCGTGCCGCGCCCGCTTCCCGCCCGCGTGCCGATCCGAGGCCAATACGCCGTGCTGGAGCCGCTGCATGTGCGCCATGCCCCCGAACTCTGGCGAGCGGCGCAGGGCGCGGATGAAACCTGGGCTTATCTGGGCCAGGGTCCGTTCGCCTCCCAGGCGGCGCTGACCCAGTATATTGGCGACTTCGCCGCCGCCCAGGACACGATGGTATGGGCCATACGGCCGGTATCGACCGGTGCCGTGTCGGGCTGGCTGGCATTGCTGGACATCCAACCCAAACACGCCTCGATCGAACTGGGCAGCATCTGGTTCGGCCCGGCCATGCAGCGGACCCGCGCCGCGACCGAGGCGATGTTCCTGCTCCTCCGCCACGCCGCCGACGATCTGGGCTATCGGCGCCTGGTGTGGAAGTGCAACGCGCTGAACGCCCCGTCCCGCCGCGCCGCCGACCGGTTGGGCTTCACCTACGAGGGCACTTTGCGCGCGCATTGGGTGGTGAAGGGCCATTTGCGCGATACCGCGTGGTTCAGCATCGTCGGCGACGAATGGCCGGCCTGCCGCGACGCGCTGCGCGGTTGGCTCGATGCAGCCAACTTCGCCCCGGATGGCACCGCCCATCGCGGCCTGGGCGAAATACGCGCGGCGGTCGCCAGTCGGTAGACCAACCCATCCCCGGGCAAACCGTTTGACGCCCCCCGGTTCGGACCGTATCCTGGCCGCAATAAAGGAGCCGCCCGATGTCCGCTTCGACCCTCGCCCCCGATCGCGTGCTACCATCGATTCCTCTGGCCGAGATCCTGCCCTGGGCGATGTTCGGCGCGGTGCTCGCATTGGCACTCTATTTCGTCGGGATCGAGCAAGGCGCAACCGCCCTGTTTTCCGGCACCTACATCCACGAATTCGTCCACGACGGCCGCCATTTGCTAAGTTTCCCCTGCCACTGACCCCGGCCACCGCCCCCGGCCGAACGATGATTCGGGCGCTGTTGGTGCGGGGCATGCTGGCCGGCGCGATTGCCGGCCTGTTGACGTTCGGGTTTGCCCGCACCTTTGGGGAGCCGCCGCTCGAACGCGCGATCGCCTTCGAAACCCAGTCCGAAGCCACCCACGCGCACGACCACCACCAAACCGACGCACCCACCGCCCCGCTCGTCAGCCGCTCGGTGCAATCCGGCATCGGCCTGTTTACCGGCGTCGTCGTCCACGCCACCGCGCTCGGCGGCCTGTTCGCCCTGGTATTCGCCGTCGCGAACGGGCGCCTCCTGCGTGCCCGCCCCCGGGAAATCGCCGCTTTGCTGGGGGTCGCCGGCTTCGTGACCGTGTTCTTGGTGCCCGCACTGAAATACCCCGGCAGCCCCCCGACCGTTGGGGAGGCGGACTCAATCGGCTTCCGCTCCGCCTTGTTCTTCGCCCTGCTCGGCATCTCCATCCTGGCCGCCATCGGCGCGATCGCGCTGCGCCGCCATCTGACCGAACGCACCGACACCTGGAACGCGACCTTGTTAGCGGGCGCCGCCTGGATCGCGACGATCGGGCTGGCCTATTGCCTGCTGCCCGACATCGACGAAGTCCCGGCGCACTTTCCGGCCGAGGTCCTCTGGCAGTTCCGCCGCGCGGCGTTCGGCATGCAGGCGGTCTTATGGGCGTCGCTGGCCCTGACCTTCGGCGCCCTGGTCGAGCGGACGATGCAATCGGCATCCCGCCCCGGACTCCAGCCATCGTAACGCCCCCCGCGCGGCCGCAACGGCAGTGCTGAAATCGGCTTGCAGCAGGTAGCCGCCGGTCGGTGCCTCCCAGTCCAGCATCTCGCCCGCAACGAACACGCCCTTGCGTGCCCGCAGCATGAAGCCATCGTCCACCGCCGCGCGCCGGATTCCGCCCGCCGAGGAAATCGCCCGCCCGATCGGCCGAGGCGCCAGCAATCGCACCGGCAACGCGCCGATCGCTGCGGCAAGATCGTCGCCGCCGGCATGCAGCGCCGCCTGTACTAGACCGATCGCGACCGGCGACAAACTCACGTATTTGCGGAGGAACGTCGAGAGGGACTGGCCCCGTCTCGGTGTTGCCAGCCGGGCACGCAACTGCCGCTCATCCAGATCGGGGCGCAAGTCGATCGCGATTGTCGCCGAACCCTCGGCCTCGATCGTGTCGCGCAACGGGCCGGACAAAGCGTAGATGGCGCCGCCTTCGATGCCATCGGCGGTCAGCATCGCCTCCCCCCGCACGACAATATCGGCGAACCGCACGGCGATGCGTTTCAACGGATGCCCGGCAAAGCGTTCGGCCACATGCGGCGACCACGCCACGGTAAACCCGCAATTGGCCGGCCGCAGCGGCGCGGCGTCGTCGGGGAACAGGCGCATCCAATCGCCGTCGGAACCGAGCGCGGGCCAGGATCCGCCGCCCAGTGCCAGAATGGTCGCGTCGGGCGCGGGGATCGATCCCTCGGCAAACCGCAAGGCCCCATCGGCATCCCATCCGGTCCAGCGTTGCCGCACCCCGACCGTTACCCCCAACCCCGCCAGCCGCCGCAACCAGGCGCGGAGCAACGGCGAGGCCTTCATCGCCACCGGAAAAATGCGCCCGCTGCTGCCTTTGAACAGCGGCTGGCCCAACCCCTCGGCCCAGGCGATCAGCGCTTCCGGCGGAAAGGCGCGGATCGCCGGTTCCAACCATCCACGTGCGGCCCCGTACCGGTCGAGGAACCGGTCCAATGGTTCCGAATGCGTCAGGTTCAGCCCGCCGCGCCCCGCCATCAGGAATTTGCGGCCGACCGATGGCATACGATCGTAGACCGTCACCTGCACGCCGGCGGTCGCCAGGACCTCGGCCGCCATAAGTCCGGCCGGCCCGCCCCCGATCACCGCTGCCGTGGATGGCATACCCAAAACTCTCCCGCTATAAATCATGCATAAACCGAACGAGGACGCCCGGAAATGGACAACTGGAACCCGCAACCTTTGGACCCCGCCGCCATCCGGCTGCATCGTCGCGGCAAAGGGGCGCCGCTGGTGCTGATCCATTGCCTCGGTCAATCGCGGCAGTTCTGGGACGTGCTGGAACCGCTGACCGATCGGTTCGAACTCTGCACCTACAGCCTACCGGGGCATGGCGACACGCCTTTGCCCGGCCACCAGTACGGGGTTCCCGAACTGACCGAACAACTGCGCGCGGTGTTGCAGCGGGAGGGGCTGCATAAAGCCCATCTGATGGGCATTTCCCTCGGCGGCAGCATCGCCCAGCATTTCGCCGGCACCTACCCCGATATGGTAGACAAGCTGGTCCTGGCCGACTGCACCCCGCGCTACATCGACGAATCCCGAGCAAACTGGCCGGTGCGGGCGAAGGCCGCGCGGGAAAATGGGGTCGCGAGCCTGATCCCGATGCTGCTGAAAGTGTTCTTCACCCAACCCTCGATCGACGAAAACGGCCCCAACGTCCAACACGTCCGCCGCACCTTCGAGGCCTGCTCGGGGGAAGGCTATGCCCTGGCGTGCGAGGCGCTGGCGACGGTCGATGCGCGGGAACAGGCGGCGAAAATCGTCGCGCCCACGCTGATCATGTACGGCTCCAACGAAGGCCAGCCGTTCAAGGATGCGGCAAAATGGATGCAAGACACCATCCGTGGTAGCAAGGTCGTTGTGGTGCCGGACGCCGGACACGCATCGGTGCGGGAACGACCGGCCTTCGCAGTCGATCTCTTGCGTCGCTTTCTGGGGTAAGGCTGCCTCACGGTATCTTTATCGATATTCCCTACGTTTTTTCCGACCGAAGTGGCATCGTAGGGGTGGCTTCAAACACTGTCCTGAGGAAACCTCGCCATGGCATACGCCTATATCGTTCCGGGTCCCCGCCGCGTGTACGCGCAAGCGACCGGCAACACCTGTTGGTCCGCTGCTTTCGCAATGGTGAAATCGTGGAACACCGGCGCCGCCTTCTTCAGCCCGCGCGATGCCGTGGTGCCGATGGGCGCCCCTTGGTTGGGCTACTACGACACCGACACCCCGATACCGCCGGCCCAAGGCGACGCCTTCGTTGCCGCCACGGGTCTGGTGCGCGAACCCCGCCTCAATCCCAACGTTGCAGGATGGCATCGGTTGCTGGTGTCGTACGGCTTGCTCTGGGTTTCCAGCGTCGTGCCGGCCGGATTGCACGATCGCGTCCTGGCGGGGATCAACGGCGACGGCACGCCGGGCGGCACATCGGTCTACATCATGGACCCCGACGGCGGCCGGCAATACGAGCAGAATTACGGCGAATTCTCCGCCCAGTTCGAACGCCAAGCCGGTGTCGCACCGTTTTACAGCGACTACCAAATCCTGCATTATACCCCAAGCTGAGCCGCGCGAATCGAACACTCGGATCGCGCTGCACGAACGAAAGCGCACGCATCGCGGTTTAAGCGGGAATAACCACGCCGCCCGTCCGTCTACACCTTGCAGAAAGGGACATCGATCTGGTCGGCTCCGGCTCGCAGGACAACGCACCGAACCTCGGTCTGGAAACGGGAGACGCAATACGGCCGGCTGTCCGGATCGAAGATTGCATCCCGGCCTTGCGCCGCTACGCCCTGGCGTTGCTGCGCGACCGCGACCAAGCCGACGATCTGGTGCACGATTGCTTGGTGCTGGCGCTCGGGAAAATGCACACACGACGCGACGATGCGGACATGCGGGCCTGGTTGTTCACCATCCTGCACAACGTGTTCGTCAGCCAACGCCGCCGGCAAAACATTCGACCGGATGCGGTTATGCTGGATGAAACCCACAGCCAAAGCGCGAGCCAGCGCGCGAACCAGGAAGACCGCCTGTTGTGGCGGGACCTGTTACTGGGATTGGAACGCTTGCCAGAGGAGCAACGCAGCGTCGTGCTATTGGTTTCCGTCGAAGACCTGTCTTACGCCGAAACGGCAGCCGTATTGAGCATACCGGTCGGTACCGTGATGTCTCGGCTGGCCCGTGGGCGGGAGAAGTTGCGACAACTGACCGGCGCCGACGCCCGCCCCGCTTTGCGGAGGGTGAAATGATCGATCGCGAACGGCCGGTGTCGGACGACGACCTGCACGCTTTTATCGACCGACTGCTGCCGGAAGATCGCATTCCCGCCGTCGAGCGCCATCTGCGCGACAACCCCGAAACCGCAGCAACCATCGCCGCCTATGCCGCGCAACGCGACGCCCTGCGCGCTGCCTTCGCCGCCATCGCCGACGAACCGGTCCCCGCCCGCCTCAACCCCTATGCCATTCGCGCAGCCATCGCCGCTCGGCGTACCCTCTGGCGGGCTGCTGCGGTTGCGCTGCTGGCGTTCGGGTTGGGCGGCGGCAGCGGCTGGCTGTTGCACGACCGCGCCACCACGGCATCGACCACCATCACGCTGCTGACCGAAGAAGCCTTCGCCAATCACGTCGTCTTCACCGCCGACCGCCGCCGCCCGACCGAACTGGGCGCGGAGCAGCGGGAGGATCTGGCGCGTTGGGTGTCGAACCGGATCAATCGGCCGGTGACGCCGCCCGATTTAACGGTCGCGGGCTACAAATATTTGGGCGGGCGATTGGCGGCGACGCCGCACGGCCCGGCCGGCATGTTCATGTATCAAAACGATCAGGGCGTCCGACTGACCGTCTTCGTCCGCCCGGTCGAAACCAACACCAGCCTGCCGCAGGAAATGGTTGCGGCCGGCGCGTTGGAAGGCTGCGCCTGGGCCGACAAAGGCATGGGCTACACCGTTGTCGCCCCGTTGCCGGCGGCCGATGTTTTGCGGGTGGCCGAAGGCGTCCGCAAGGGGCTTGCCGGGGCAACGTAACGCCGCGCACACTCTCCCAGTTTACGGGAGAGACGCCAATGATCGCGCTTCGGATCGACGACCGCCGCCCCTTTGCCGGTGGCCACACCTTCGGCGATAGCGGCGCCTATGAGCGTCTGAGCGGCCGAGCCCTGTTCGCAATCGATCCGTTGGATCCGGCGCAGGTCGATGTGGTCGATCTGACACTGGCACCGCGCGACGCCGCCGGGCTGGTCCATTTCGCCGCCGATTTCACCATCCTGTGTCCCGTCGATCCCGCGCGCGGCAATCGCCGGGTATTCTACGATTACGGCAATCGCGGGCACAAACGGGCGTTACAGTTCTTTAACGATGCCCCCGCCAGCAACGCCCCGCTGACTTTGGCACAGGCCGGGAACGGTTTCCTCATGCGGCGCGGCTATTCCGTTGCGTGGTTGGCGTGGGAGGGCGATATGCTGCCCGGCGACGATCGCATGGTGCTGGATGTGCCGGTGGCGACCGACAACGGCGCCGCGATTACCGGCCGCATCCGGGTCGAGTTCATTCCGGACTCACCGGGTGCCGTCTGCCAGCCGCTGAGTGGGCGGGTGGCAGCGCATTCCTATCGCACGGCGTCGATGGACACCCGCGATGCGGTGTTTACCCGGCGGCGCTACCCTTACGATACACCCGAAACGATCCCGTCGGATCGCTGGTCGTTCGCCCTGGCAACATTGGGCGCCGGGGCCGAAACGAAACAGGCCGAATTCGCGGTCGCCCCGTCCGATTGGCATATTTATTACCCGGACGGCTTCGATCCCGGCTGGATTTACGAGCTGCTCTACACCGCCAAAGATCCGAAAATCATGGGATTGGGGCACGTTGCGGTGCGGGATTTCATCGATTTCCTGAAATACGACCGCAGCGCCGGCAATCCGCTACTCGGCATCGAAAAAGCCTATGCCTGGGGTCGTTCGCAGACCGGTCGTTGCCTGCGCGATTTTATCTATCGCGGCTACAATGCCGGCCCCGGCGGGCGGCGGGTGTTCGACGGGGCGATGCCGCACGTGGCCGGCGCCGGGCGGAAATGGATGAACCATCGTTTCAGCAACCCGATCGTTTCCGGCGGGCAGCAATACGAGGATCATTTCAACATCGCCGACTCCTTCCCATTCGCCTATGCCATGTCCACCGACCATTCGACTGGCAAACGCGACGGCATCCTGAAACGCCCGGACACCGATCCGCTGGTATTCCATACGCAAACCGCAACAGAATACTGGGTCCGGCGCGGGTCCCTGGCGCACACCGACACCCAGGGCAACGATCTGCCGCAACCGGACAATGTCCGCCTTTACTGCTGGTCCAGCTCCCAGCATTCCGCCGATCCGCTGCTGCGGGCACCCGCATTCGGTATCGGACAAAACTACTCCAACAACGTTGCGACATCGATGTTTTTCCGGGCCATGCTGGATGCAATGGATGGCTGGGCAACGGATGGCACCGAACCCCCGGCCAGCCGGATTCCATCCCGAGCGGCGGGGACGCTGGTGGAATATGCCGGTTGGAAGGGGCAATTTCCCGCCATTCCGGGAATTGCGACGCCAACCGAACCGAACCCGCTGCCGCTGTTGGATTTCGGTCCGGATGTAGAACGGGGCATCCTGCGGGAACCTCCGGTTATCGTGCATGGCAAGAATGAACCCGGCAGCCCGGCGATGACCTATACGGTGCTGGTGCCCAGCGTCGATGCCGACGGCAACGACATCCCCGGCGTACGCGCCCCCATGGTCGCCGCCCCACTCGGCACCTACACCGGCTGGAACCTCCGCTCCCGAGGGCACGGCCACGGCGTGCAATGGCGGTTCGAGGGTAGTTACATCCCGTTCCCCGAAACCATATCGGAACGAACGATCGTCGGCGATCCCCGCCTTTCGATTTTGGAGCGCTACCAAAACAAAACTGCCTACCGAACCGCCATCGTCGCCGCTGCTCGGAAACTCGTTACGGAACGATTGATGTTGGAAGAAGACGTCGATCGTTGCGCAGATGCAGCAGCCGATTGGGGCCGCCCACGCCACGCTGTGGCTTTGTGACCGGCCCGCCCGACGAAACCCCGCGACCGCCATTCCCGCCGGGACCGATCCGGCGTAACGTCCTTTTGTCCACGTCCAAGGGAGATCGAACGTGATTATCGAAATGCGTACCTACACGCTGAAACCCGGCACACTCGCGGAAGCCGAAAAGCGCTTCGGAGAGGCCCTGCCGGTGCGCGAGAAATACTCCAAACTCGCCGCCTTTTTTCATTCCGAAATCGGGCCGTTGAACCAGATCATCCATATCTGGACTTACGACAGCTACGAACATCGCGCCGAAGTGCGCGCTGCCGCCGCGAAGGAAGAAAGCTGGCCGCCGAATATCCGCGAATTCGTCGTCGATCAGCAGTCGGAGGTATTTAACCCCGCCCCCTTCTGCCCGCCGTTGACGCCCCGCAACATCGGGCCGTTGTTCGAAATCCGCCAATACACTCTGGTCGCGGGCGCCATCCCCGGCCTGATCGAGCGTTGGTCGGAAAAGATCGAAGGGCGGCAGATATTCTCGCCGCTCGTTGCCGGGATGTACACGGAATTCGGCGCCCTGAACAAATGGGTCCACATCTGGGCTTATAAGGACGCTGCCGAACGTTTCAGCGTGCGCGCGGCGGCCTCGGCCGGCGGGCAATGGCCGGCTCGCAATCCACCCGGCGTGGTTGTGAAGCAGGAAACGCAGATCGTCGTCGCAGCACCGTTCTCGCCAATCCGCTAATTGCGAAACCGCCTCCCCCGATCATGGGGGGGGCGGCACCGCATCGACGAACCTATTCGTATACGTGCGCGCGAGGTCGATCTGCGCCGGCACGATTTTCGGTTCGAATGCCGCGATAACCCGCAACGGTGTTTCCAACGCCTTTGGATCGAATCGCCCGTCGCGGGAAAACATCGCACGGGATTTATCCACGACAGCCGCTGCCAAAGCCCGATCGCCGAACCGGTATTTCGGCGCGATGGCATCGAGCAAATCGTTGCTGGAATGGCTGTGCAAATAGCGCAATCCCGCGACCCCCGCGTTGGCCAAACGTTGGATTGCCGCCGGATGCGCATCGATAAAGCTTTGCAACGCATAGAGGCACAACATCGGGTACCGCCCGCCATACGCCGCGATGCAGCCGGCTTCCGTGCGGGTATCGATCGTCACCCGGATTTTGCCAATTCGTTCCAATAACGTCATAACCGGATCGGTATCGACCACCAGATCGACGATCTTGCGCTCCACGGCCGCCAGCACGCCATCGCCGGACCCAAGCCCAACGATCGCAACATCGTTCACGGTCAGCCCTGCCGTCTGCAATATCGTTCCGATCATGACGTCGGCGGCACCGCCTGGCAGCGCGACGCCGATGCGGCGGCCTTTGAAATCGGCGATGGTCTTGATGCGATCGGCCAGATCGGCGCGCACGCCCAGGATGAGACCGGGCAACGTATTCAGCAGCACAACGCCGCGAAGCGCCTGCCCTTGGGCTTGCGTCTGAATGGTATGATCGTAGCGCCCCATCCCGACATCGACCGCGCCGGTTAGCACCGCGCGCAGCACCGCCGCCGCGCCCGAGGGGGCCGGCAGCACGGCCACATTCAAGCCCTGCTGCCGGAACAGGCCCAGCGAATCAGTCACCAGCAGCGGCAGGGAAGCAACCGCCAGCGGCCCCATAGCCAGCGCGATGTCCGACTTTTCGGGCGGGCTGCGGCCCCAATCCGCCACCGGGATCGCGCCCGCCAGCACCGCCCGTCGCGTTGGCCCCGGCCTCAGGTTAGCCCAGCCCGATTGGGGAACACGCTATCGCAACGGCACCGACGATCGCGCGTCGGTGCGGTATCGGACATAAACGCATGCGGCGTCAGGCGGCCGGCGCAACCGTCAACCGGCCCGCGACCCCGTGCTTCTGGATGAAGCCGGCGACCAGACCGGATGCCTTCGCCTCCTCCACGAATGCCGCGAGGAAAGCGGCCGCCTCGGTCGCCGCTTTGTTGCAACCGACGGCTTGCTGCACCGACGCGAACTGACCGTCCAGGATGCGCGACCCCGGCAGCTTCTGCACATCGTTCAGCAGCGCGGGGCGCAGGCTCGCAAGGGCGTCCATCTTCTCGTTCACGAAGGCATCGAACGCCTGCGGGCCGCCAGCGGCGCGGATCAATTCGGCATTGTGAATATTGCGTTCCAACCACAGCTCGTAGGCGCTGCCCTTGGATACCGAGATGCGGTTGCCCTTCTTGTCCACGTCGGCAATCGACTGGATCGAGGAACCGGCCGGCACCAGATAGGTCGCTTCGATCTCGGCATAGGCGGCGGAAAAGGCGATTTTCTGGGCGCGCTGCGGTTCGGCACCGATGTTGCCGATATCCCAGGTATCCGAACCGGCGGCATCCGCCAGATCGGCCGGCTTCGCATAGGGCACGAAGGCGACCGGCACGCCCAAGCGTGCAGCGATCGCGCGGGCCATGTCGGGGGACACGCCGTCCGGGTCACCGTTGGCTGCTTTGCCGGTCACCAGCAGGAAGTTGCCCATGTTGATGGCGGCGCGCAGCACGCCGTGCGGCGCAAGCTGGGATTTAATCGTATCGGAAGGCATCTCGGACATTCCTGTTTCATGGTTAGGCATCGAGTGTACCGGAACCATCGGCCCCCCGGCAAGCCGCACCCAATCCGCCCCCTCATTCCAACCTTGCGGCGCTTCGTCTATGCAGGCGCGATGAACGCAGGCACCCCTCCATGACCACGCTTGTCACCGGCGCTACCGGCTTCGTCGGTTCGGCGGTTGCTCGCATTTTGCTGGCGCGCGGGCATGAATTGCGCCTGCTGAGCCGAGCGAATAGCGACCGCAGCAATATCGCGGGATTGGAGGCGGAGGTCGTGTTGGGCGACCTGACCGATGCGGCCTCGTTGAAGCGCGCCGCTGCCGGATGCCGCTTCGTTGTCCACGTCGCCGCCGACTACCGCATCTGGGTCCCCGACCCCAATGAAATGCTCCGCGCCAACGTTGCCGGCGCCCTGGCCATGGTGCGCGCTGCCGCCGATGCCGGCGCCGAACGCATCGTCCATTGCAGTTCCGTCGCGGCCCTCGGCTTGATCGGCGACGGTTCGTTGTCCGACGAAAACACCCCGGCGCGGGAATCCGACTTCGTGGGCATCTATAAGCGGTCGAAATATCTAGCCGAGCAGGCGCTGCGGGAAGCGATGGCGCGGGAGAAGCTGCCGGTGGTCATCGTCAATCCCGCCGCCCCCGTCGGCCCGCGCGACATCAAGCCGACGCCGACCGGCAAGATGATCCGCGACGCCGCTGCCGGCAAAATCCCTGCCTTCATCGACACCGGCCTCAATATCGTGCACGTCGACGACGTGGCGGAGGGGCATGCCCTCGCGCTCGAACACGGGCGCATCGGGGAGCGCTACATCCTTGGCGGCGAGAATATGCTGCTGAAGGACGTGCTCGCGCTGGTGGCCGATGTCGCGGGTCGGCGCCCGCCGTCGATCCAATTGCCGGAAGCCGTCGTCTGGCCCGCCGCCGCCCTCATGGAATGGTTTGCGCGCCTCACCGGCATTCCGCCGACGATGACCCGGGACCATCTCAAGATGGCGCGCAAGAAGATGTTCTATTCGTCGGCCAAGGCGATGGATGAACTCGGCTACCGCCCCCGCCCCGTTCGGCAGGCGGTGGAAGATGCGGTCGCCTGGTTCGTGGCCCACGGCAGGTTGAAAGTCTGAGATGATCGGGGCGATCGCGATCTCGGCCACGATCTGGCTTTATTTGTTGCTGTTCCACGGCCGGTTCTGGCAGGCCGGGCCGGTGCTGACGCCGCGCACCCCGCAGTCCCGCCCGGATGTGGCGATCGTGGTGCCCGCGCGCGACGAAGCCGAAACCATCGACATTGTGCTGCGATCGCTGTTGGCGCAGGAATATTCCGGCACCTACCGCGTCGTTCTTATCGACGACAACAGCACCGATGGTACCGGCGCCATCGCTCGTGCCATCGCCGATCCCCGCCTGACCGTGCTCACCGGCGCGCCTCGGCCAGCGGGATGGAGCGGCAAGCTCTGGGCGGTGTCGCAAGGGCTGCGGGCGGCAGGCGACGCACACATGTATTTACTGACCGATGCCGACATCGTCCATCGCCCGCAACATCTGGCGACACTGATCGCCCGAGCGGAACGGGACGATATCGATATGGTTTCGGAGATGGTCGAACTGGCCTGCTCGTCCTGGGCCGAACGGGCCTTGGTGCCGGCGTTCGTGTTTTTCTTTCAGTTGTTGTATCCTTTCAGTTGGGTAAACGACCCGTTGCGCGCGACCGCAGCAGCCGCAGGCGGCACTGTTCTGATCCGCGCGCGCGCATTGCAAAGAATAGGGGGCATCGACGCTGTGAGGGGGGCTTTGATCGACGACGTCGCACTGGCGACCGCAGTCAAACGCGGCGGTCGCATCTGGTTGGGCCATACCTCCCTCGCTCGTTCTATCCGACCGTACCCCGGCGCGATCGATATCTGGCGCATGGTGGCGCGCACCGCTTACGTGCAACTGCGCTACTCCCCGCTGTTGCTGATTGCCACCACGATCGGCATGGCGCTGACATGGTTGCTCCCCCCGTACGAGGCCTTGTTCGGCACCGGCATGGCGCGTTGGGTGGGGTTCGCAACCTGGGCGATGCTGGCCGGATCCTACCTGCCGACATTGCGCCGGTTCGGACGATCCCCCGCCTGGGCGCCGTTCCTGCCAGCGGTTGCCGCATTCTACATGGCCGCAACCATCGGATCGGCCGCCAATCATCACCGCGGCCGGGGCGTTGCCTGGAAAGGGCGCGCTTACCGGGGGGCCGAAGCATGAGCGGTCGGGTCAATGTCGAGCAATGGTCGGGCAAGGATCGCGGCGACGAGAATTTCCCGGTCGGATCGCGCCTGATCTCGGCCAAATACCGCCCGCATATCCATGCCTATTACGCCTTCGCGCGCAACGCCGACGATATTGCGGACTCCAAGTCCCTGGCGCCGCAGGAGAAAATCGACCGGCTGGACATCATGGAAGCCGTGCTGCTGGGCAAACGGCACGAGGGTGCGCCCAGCGCAATGCGGTTGCGCGACAGTCTGGCCACGACCCGGGTGTCGTCGGTGCACGCAACGGATCTGCTGATCGCATTCCGTCGCGATGCGACCAAGAACCGTTACGATACCATCGACGAGTTGTACAACTACTGCCGTTACTCCGCCGTGCCGGTCGGGCGTTACGTGATCGACCTGCACAAAGAGAACCACGAGTGCTACTCGCCCTCGGACGCATTGTGCATCGCCCTGCAAGTGTTGAACCACATGCAGGATTGCGGCAAGGATCTGGCCGAATTAGATCGTTGCTATATACCGCAGGGGTTGCTGGATCATTTCGGGTCGTCGGTGGACGATATCCGCGGCAACAAGGAAACCCCGGGCCTGCGGCGGGTTTTCGTCACCTTGCTCGACCGTATCGATCGGTTGTTGCAGGCGGCCTCGGAACTGCCGGAAATCGCCAAGGATCGGCGCCTGCGCATGGAAACAGCAACCATCTGCGGTCTGGCCAAACGCTTGCAACGCCGGTTGGCCTATGGCGACCCCTTGGCGAAGCGGGTCAAACTATCGAAACGCGACGGCATGTTCAGTGTCCTCGGCGCGGTCAGGCACTTGTGGTGACCGCCTTGGACGCCGCCCCCGCCGATCTCGCCGCGGTCGAGGCGATCGTCCGCGCCGCCGGCACGTCGTTCTATCGCGGCATGGCGGTGCTGACGCCAGACCGGCGCCATGCGATGTATGCCATCTACGCCTTCTGCCGCATCGTCGACGATATCGCCGACGAGGAAGGCACGCTCGACGAGAAACGTGCCGGCCTCGCGGCGTGGCGAGTGTCCATTGCCGGGCTACGCACCGGTGTGTCGCACGATCCCGTCACCCGCGTCCTGGTCAAGGCCGTCGCTGCCTTCGATCTGCGGGAGCAAGACTTCCTCGACGTCGTGGACGGCATGCAAATGGACGCCGAAACGGCGATCGTCGCGCCCGATCTGGCCACCTTGGATTTGTATTGCGATCGCGTCGCCGCCGCCGTCGGCCGCTTGTCGGTGCGGGCGTTCGGGGATGCCTCGCCCGCCGCCGATCGGGTCGCACATGCGCTGGGGCGGGCGCTGCAACTCACCAATATCCTGCGCGATATCAAGGAGGACGCCGATCGCGGCCGGGTCTACCTGCCGGCCGAATATCTGCGCGAAGCCGGTGTGCCACTCACCCCCGAAGGCGTCCTCACCTCCCCCGCCCTACCGCTAGCCTGTGCTCGCGTTGCCCTCCTGGCGCACCGCTATTTCCGGGAGGCTGCGGCCGCAATGGACGAATGCGATCGCAAGGCGATGAAACCGGCCCGGCTGATGGGCGCCACCTACGCCGCGATTCTGGTCGCGCTCGAACACGCCGGCTGGCAGGACCTGTCGGCGCGTGTCGGTTTGAGCAAATGGCGCAAAATCTGGATTCTGCTGCGGTACGGGCTGACCTGATACCGACCGTCAGTCGTGTACCAGGCCGCCATCGACGTTGTAGGTCTGACCGGTGATATTCCGAGCACCGGGGGATGCCAGAAATACCGCCATGGCGGCGATGTCCTCGGGGCCGTTGGCGCGTTTCAACGGGATATCCTTGACGAATTTCGCTTCCTCCACGGCGACATCGACGCCATTCGATTTGGCGCGATCCTTCAACATGGCAGCAACCAGCGGGGTCATTGTCACCCCCGGGCAGATTGCGTTCACATTGATGTCGTGCTTCGCGAGCTGCTGCGACGCCGTGTAGGTCAGGCTGATCACCGCCCCCTTGCTGGCCGCATAAGCCGCATTCGATGTCGCTCGGAAACCTTTGCCGGCAATCGATGCGATATTGATAATGCGCCCGCCGCGCTGGGCAATCATCTCCCGCGCGACGCGTTGCAGGCAGAAGAACACGCCTTTGGCGTTGACGCGGTGGATGCGGTCCCAGTCGGCTTCCGTCAGGTCCATGATATCGGCGCTGCGGGTGACACCGGCATTGTTCACGACGATATCGATCCGCCCGTAAGCCGCGATGGCTTTTTCGACCATGGCATCGATTTGCCCGAGGTCGCCGACATCCACCCGCACCGCGAGCGCCTGCTTCTGCCCGGCCGCAATATCGTCCGCCGTCGCCTGCGCCGCCGCCAGATCGATATCCGCAGCAACGATCGTCGCCCCGGCATCGGCCAAAGCGCGCGCGCAGGCCCTGCCGATCCCGCTTCCCGCGCCGGTGATCAGCGCAACTTGTCCATTCAGCATCGTATCCGATTCCTTTACCCGATAAGCTGTCCTATCTCGCTTTCATCGAGGCCCCAAGCCTGCAACGCCACGCGCGGGTCGGTGGCCCCGGGCGGGGTCGGGTGTGCCAGCGGGGTGCCGCCGAACCGCGGCGCGGGGGCGGGCTGGCGCATGCCGCCGACTTCGATGAAGGCCTGCCGAGCAACGTTGTGCGGATGGGCGTGGGCCTCGTCCATCGAGAGGACGGGGGCAAAGCAAACATCCGTCCCTTCCAGCAAGGCGCACCATTCGTCCCGCGTGCGGGTGCGGAACAAGGCTGTCATCCGCTCCTTGGTGGCAGGCCAACCGGCGGGATCGCGCTGCGGCGGCATCGAGGCCGGATCGATCTCCAACCGTTCCAACAATTCGGCATGGAACTTCGCTTCGATCGAGGCGATCGAGATATACGTGCCGGGTACGGAACATTCGTAAACTTCGTAGTAGTACGAGCCGGAGTCCAATTGATTGTGCCCGCGCGGCCCCTGCAGGCGACCGCCGGCTTTCATGGCGTAGATCGGCGTCATCAGCGACAACGCGCCATCGACCATGGCGGCATCGACCACTTGCCCCGCACCGGTCGCCCGAGCAGAAACGATCGCCGCGAGCAGCCCGACAACGAGGTAAAGGGTGCCGCCGCCGTAATCGCCGACCAGGTTCAGCGGCGGAGTCGGTTTCGAATCTTTCCGCCCGATGGCATGCAGCGCGCCGGTCAGCGCGATGTAGTTCAGGTCGTGCCCCGCCGCCATCGCCAGCGGCCCGGTCTGCCCCCACCCCGTCACCCGCCCATACGCCAGACGCGGATTGCGCCCGAGGCAGACATCCGGCCCCAGCCCCAAACGCTCCATCACGCCGGGGCGAAATCCCTCGATCAGCCCGTCGGATTCGCCGATCATCTTCAGCACCAACGCCACATTGGCCGGGTCCTTGAGGTCCACCGCAATCGCCGACCGGCTGCGCTTCGTGAACTCGAACTGCTCGGCCATCGTCACCGCTGGATCGCCGGGGGTTTTGCGGTCGATCCGCACGACGGTCGCCCCCATGTCGGCCAGCATCGTGGCCGCCAGAGGGGCCGGGCCAATGCCTGCGAATTCGACGATTTTGACGCCCGCTAACGGTCCCATGATCTCGCTCCCTGCCAATCCGCCAATTTATACCAGCCCGCCGTCGGCACATGAAGCAGGGGCGCGCGCGGACCGCCGCTTGCCTTCTGGAGCGTTTGTTTCAACATCCGCGCCTTCGTCCTCGGCCGGATAGTTGCAAAAAATTCTTCCTCGCCACCGAACAGCACGATCGTTTCATTCGGTCGGAAATCTGCGAACGCGGCAATTTATATTATGCTGTCGCCCCAACGATCGACCCGTTTACCATGGGTCGATCGTTGGGTGAGCCGGTCGTCGCAATTACGCGGCTGTATTGTCGTCGGACGGCGTAGACGTGACCGGAGCCGGAACCTTCCGAGGGCGACCCGGTCCCCGCTTGCCCGGCGTTGCCACGACGATCTTCTTCGGTCGGCCCGGTCCGCGCTTCGCCGGCGCTTTGGCGGCCGACTTCTTCGCAGCTGTTTTTGTGCTGGCGGCTTTCTTCGTTGTTGCAGCCTTGGCGGCAGACTTCCTCGGCCGGCCCGGACCCCGTTTCGGCGTCGCACTCTTGCTGCCCGAGGCTTTCTTCGGTGCAGCTTTGCGCGTGGCAGCCTTCTTCGGTGCGGCAGCCTTGGCAGCCGATTTCTTCGGCCGACCCGGCCCGCGCTTGGCGCCAGCGGCTTTCGCCATAGATTTCGTTGCAGATTTTTTCGCAACCGGCTTTTTCGCCGCCGATTTTTTAGCAGTCGGCTTTTTCGCCGCTGCTTTCTTGGCCGGCGTTTTCTTCGCAGCGGCGGCTTTCGCGGGAGCTTTCTTGCTCGCAGCTTTTTTCCCAGCGGGTTTTTTCCCAGCGGGCTTTTTCGCCGTTTTACGCGCCCCGGCCTTCATCGCCAGCGCTTGGGCAGACGGCCAATCGATTGTCGTTTCTTCTGTACTCACCAGAGTTTACTCCTCGTCGGGATGGGACCGGTTTCAAACCGGAAGCACTGGGCAACCCGGGGCGACGGGATCGTTGTCTCGAAATACATTGCGCTGCTGCCGCACATTGTACGGAATGCATCATGTCCAATGCGCACGAGGCCACGGTCCATTCGACCGTCCTTCTGTTATCGTTAGGGCGTATGCACCGCGATTCGAGAATCGTTTTGCATACTCCGAGTTGCGCTATTCCGCATCCAGTCGCGTCGTGTCAATAAAAAGTCGCGCGCATACAGCATAATGCGACAAAAAAAATCGCCGCGACATTGCTGTCGCGACGATCCGGTAACAAATGCAAACGCCTTCAGCCGCGCTTTTCGATCGGCATGTAAGCACGCGGTTCCGGCCCGATGTAGTTGGCCGTCGGGCGAATCAGCTTGTTGTCGACACGCTGTTCCATCACATGCGCACCCCAGCCGGAGGTACGAGCAATAACGAAAATCGGCGTGAACATCGCGGTGGGAATGCCCATCATGTGGTAACTGATGGCACTGAACCAATCCAGATTGGCGAACATATTCTTGGCATCCGCCATCGTCGCTTCGATCCGATCGGCGATGTCGAACATCCGCATATCGCCGGCAGCCGCCGACAAATCGCGCGATACTTCTTTGATCACCGCGTTCCGAGGATCGGCGATCGTGTAAACCGCATGACCAAACCCGATCACGACTTCCTTGTTGGCGACACGCTTACGGATATCGGCTTCCGCGGCATCGGGGCTGTCGTAACGTTTCATGATTTCGAATGCGACCTCGTTGGCCCCGCCGTGCTTCGGCCCACGCAGCGCACCGATGCCCGCCACGATGCAGGAATGCATATCCGACGCCGTGCCCGCCACCACCCGGCAAGTGAACGTCGATGCATTGAACTCGTGTTCCGCATACAGGATCAACGAGGTGTGCATCGCCCGCACAAAAACCTCGGACGGTTTCGTGCCGTGCAGCAGATGCAGGAAATGGCCGCCAATGGAATCGTCGTCGGTTTCGACATCGATGCGCTTGCCGTTATGGGACCAATGATACCAATACAGCAGCATCGAACCCAGACACGCCATCAGCCGATCCGCAATATCGCGGGCGCCGGCAACGTTCTGATCTTCCTTTTCCGGCAACACGCAGCCCAGCGCGGACACGCCGGTGCGCATGACATCCATCGGATGCGCCGCCGCCGGCAAAGCTTCCAACGCCGCTTTAACGGCGATCGGCAGCCCGCGCATCGACTTCAATTTCGCCTTGTAACCCGCCAGCTCGGCTTTCGTCGGCAAGGTGCCGTGCACCAGCAGGAAGGCGATTTCCTCGAATTCGCAGATATTCGCGATATCGAGGATGTCGTAGCCGCGATAGTTCAGGTCGTTGCCCGACCGTCCAACCGTGCACAGCGCGGTATTGCCCGCGGTGATGCCGGACAGGCCCACGCCGCGCTTGGCGCGGATGGGGGTATTGGGGGTTGCGGTTTCGCTCACGATCGTTGTCTCCCGTTTAGAGAATGCCCGGCTTCGCAACGGCCAGGGTGCCGGCCGGCAAGGCGACGTTCAGTCGATGCAGTTCGCCCGCCGGCAATTTCACGACATCCTGCGCCGCTTCCAGAAAGCGGTTCGACTCGCGGGCGGAAATAATCCCATCGGTCATCTGCTGGAATTTGCGGATGTAATCGTCGCGCCCGAACGGCTTGGCGCCGAGCGGATGGGCGTTGGCAACGGCCATTTCGTCGACGATCCGGGAACCATCGCGCATGAGGATTTCCACCCGGCCGCCGAACGCCAATTCGTTGTGATCGGTCGCGCGGTAGCGGCGGGTCCATTCCGCATCTTCCGTCGTTTCGACCTTTTGCCACAGCCGGATCGTGTCGGCGCGGCCGGCGCGCTTGGGCGCATAGCTCTCGACATGGTTCCAGGTGCCGTCCTGCAAGGCGACGGCGAAGATGTACATGATGGAATGGTCCAACGTTTCGCGGCTGGCGTTCGGGTCCATTTTCTGCGGATCGTTGGCGCCCGTGCCGATCACGTAATGGGTGTGATGGCTGGTATGAATAACGATCTTTTCGATCGCGTCGAAGTCGGAGATCTTCTCGCGCATGCGGAACGCCAGATCGATCAGCGCCTGCGACTGATATTCGGCGCTATGTTCCTTGGTGTAGCTGTCCATGATCGCGCGTTTGGCTTCCCCGGCGGCCGGCAGCGGCACCTTATAATGCGCCTGCGGCCCATCCAGGATCCACGCAATCACGCTGTCCTCGCCTTCGTAAATCGGGCTCGGCGCCCCTTCCCCGCGCATCACGCGATCCACCGCTTCCACCGCCAACTTGCCGGCATGGGCCGGGGCATAGGCTTTCCAGGAACTGATCTCGCCCTTGCGCGACTGGCGGGTGGTGACGCTGACATGCAGCGCCTGCTGCACCGCCTGGTAGATGACGTCCTGCTTCAAACCCAGCAACGTGCCGATGCCGGCCGCCTGCGCAGGGCAGAGATGGGCGATGTGGTCGATCTTGTGTTCGTGCAGGCAGATGCCCTTCACCAGATTGACGTGGATCTCGTACCCCGTGGCGATGCCCCGGATCAGATCGCGGCCGGATTTGCCCACCGTCTGCGCCACCGCCAGGATCGGCGGAATGTTGTCGCCGGGGTGGGAGTAATCGGCGGCCAGGAACGTGTCGTGCATATCCAGTTCGCGCACCGCCGTCCCGTTCGCCCAGGCGGCCCATTCCGGGCTCACCCGTTTGCCGGCGGGCATGCCGAACACCGTCGCACCGTTCTTGTTCGGCCGCGCCAGCGCCATCCCACGGGCAGAGGTCGCCGAACTGCGATTGACCGAGGCAACCGCCACGGCCGCGTTGTCGATGATCCGGTTCACGATCATCGCCGCGACATCCTTTGCAATCGCGACCTTATCGGCGGCGACGCCCGCGATCTTCCAGGCAAACTGGTCTTCGCGCTTCAGATGCGACTTCGAGGGGTAAACTTTGATGTCGTGCGTGATCATCGGTGACTCCGAACAGGGGATGCGGCCCAATCGACAGGCGTTGGCCTGCTTCGTAAAGTCGCGAAGCCCGGCGGGCAAGTCGCGACGTCCCGAAATTCCCCCGCCGCACCGCGAAGGACAATAATAATGATCCATCGTCGCCGCGTTCTGACCGGATTGCTCGCCGCGCCGGCAAAAACCTTGGACGAAATGCTAGAGCGCGATGACCGAAGGTGGAATCACCGGAGGTCTGAATCGCGCGAACAAACAATAGGTTAGATCGCGAGACATGAGCGAGAGCGAACGCATCGCGCTCTAACGATGGCCCGCGCGCAGCAGCCACACCAACCCCGCGCGCATACCAGTCAACCTGTCGGCCGACCTCCGCGTTCATGCGTGGCGCAAACCGGGGGCGGGCGGTTCCTCCGGCGGGCCGGCAAAGCATTGCGCCAGACGCATCCACACCCGCGCCGGATCGCCAAGCACAGCAAGAGCCGTATCCGCCACGTTGCGAGTCTGCGTCACAACCTGGCAAAACTCCAAAGCACTGCCCTCGACAACATTCTCGGCCGACGGTTCGTTCCACGCCCACACGCCGCCCGACGGCGCGGCCAATCGCACATAAGGCGCCGGGCCGGGCACATCCTGCTGGCGGTTGGCGAAGGTCCAGCCATACGTGCGCACACCGATCTCGGCGATGTTGCGCAAACGGTCGGTGGGCGCGCGCGCAACGCCCATCAGATCGTAAATCGCCTGCCCGTGCGCCCAGGTCTCCATTTGCCGAGCGGTGGCGAACATGCGCACGCCCATGTCGGGGCCAGCCCATTTCAGGCGGGTATCGGGGGGCAGCACCGATAGCTTGGCACAGAGATCGACCATCGCCGCGCACCACATATCCAGCAACCGCTTGCCGGTGGGATTGCCCAGGCGCTGACGAGTTTCCTCCACCCGCGTCAGACCGTTGTCGCGCGCCTGCTGAATTTCCGCCCGCATCTGCCGAAACGGGTTCTCCCCGGCCACCGACGCCGCCGCCATCAGGTCCCCGGCATGCAGATGCTGCACGATGTCGTTGACCGTCCATTGTTTGAACAAAGTGGGACGCGCCCAATCGGCCTCGGTCAACGTCGCCAACAGCGCGTACAACGCATCGGCCTCGGCTCGGAAATCGGCTGCCTGTGGGAGCATGGTCGGTTTTTCCATCGCGGTTTTGCCCAGCATAGCAGAACCCAGTGGTCCGATCCTAACGCTTGGGTCCCAAGCGTTAGGTGAATCGGCCCACCGAATCAAAGCCTAGCGTTCGGAATCCGACGGTTCTTTTCGTCGGATTCTGACCGCTAGGGAAACCTGAATTCCGGCCGTTCGTTCTGTCGCGGGCGGCCAATTTCCGACTCGACTCATGTTCCCGGCGGGCTTATGTTCCTATTATGTTCCAGACTTCGCACGCCCGCCTAAACGAACTGCGCGCCCAAATCGCCCGTATCGAGCGTGGGACTCTCGCGGCGCCCGGGCAAACCGTGTCCATCGGCGCCCCCGAAATCGATCGAACCCTGCCGCATGGCGGGCTGGCCCTGGGCGCGCTGCACGAAATCGCCGGCGCCGGGCCGGACACCGAACACGGCGCCGCCGCCGCATTGCTGACCGCCGGGATCCTGGCGCGCACGACGGGGCCGGTCCTATGGGCCATGGAACAGGCCGATCTGTTCGCCCCCGGCCTTGCCAGCGTCGGGCTGCACCCCGATCGGGTGGTGTTCGCCGAAGCCGGCAAGGCCGTGCTGGCCACCATGGAAGAAGGATTGCGCCATCCCGGCCTGGCCGCCGTGGTGGGGGAAATCACCGGGCACTTCAGTCCGATCGCCGCCCGCCGCCTGCAACTGGCCGCCGAGCAGACCGGCGTCCTGGCCATCGCGCTGCGCCGGAGCAGGCGGTTCGACGATCCAGCACTTATGCAACCGACGCCGGCGATGACGCGCTGGTCGATCGCCGTCCTCCCGTCCCCGCCCGCCTTACCGCACGCACCCGCCGTCCTCGGGCTCGGGCCGGCGCGATGGCGACTGATGCTGACCCGCTGCCGAGGGGGCGCGCCCGGCACCTGGATAACGGAGGCTTGCGATGCGACGGGTCGTATCCATTTGGTTCCCGACTTTGCCGACGGATCGGCTGCGGCAACGGAACGATTGCGCGCCTAAAGGGGTGCCACTTGTTGTCGTCGGCAACGATGGGCGGCGGCAGACAATTGTCGCGGCCGATGCGGCGGCAACCGCACTGGGCTTGCGCCCCGGCATGGCATTGGCACAAGCGCAGGCCCTGGTACCGGGCTTGGCCATCCATCCAATGGAACCCGATGCGGACGCCGAGGCCTTGCGCCGCGTGGCCGCCTGGTGCCTGCGCTACGCCCCCCTGGTTGCCCCCGATCCGCCGGACGGGATCTGGATCGACGCCACCGGCAGCACACACCTGCATGGCGGTGAGGCCGCGATGCTGCACGACCTGACCGCGCGCTTCGCCGCCTTCGGCATGGCCACGCAATCGGCCATCGCCGATACGCCGGGCGCGGCGCATGCCCTGGCCCGCTTCGGACAGGCCGCGCCGCATGCGAATCCGGCCACGACGGCGCTGTTTCCCCTCGAAGCCCTCCGCCTGCCCAGCCCCCTCTGCGAGAGCCTCCGTCTGCTCGGCTTCGATCGCATCGGGCAACTGGCGGACACCCCGCGCGCGCCTTTGGTCCGCCGATTCGGCAGCATTGTCGCACTTCGGTTGGACCAATTATCCGGCGCCGTCTTCGAACCGATCGTGCCGACAATCCCCGCCGCGCTGATTCAGGCCCGCTTGTCGTTTGTCGAACCGCTGCTGACCGCCCCCGCCTTCGCCGCCGTCATCGATCGCCTGACCGCCCTGGTTTGCACCGATCTGGCAAACGCCGGCCAGGGCGCGCGGCGGCTGGATCTGCTGTTCGAACGGGTGGACGGCGCCACCCCCGCCATCCGCATCGGCACCGCCCGCCCATCCCGCGATCCCCGCCATCTCGCCAGGATGTTGACCGAGCGGCTGGAGCGGATCGACCCCGGCCTGGGGATCGAGGCGATGCGCCTGATCGCAACGCGCACCGACATGGCACTGCCAACCCAAACCGCCGCCCTGTCGCAACCGACCGACGCGCCGATCGCCGCGTTGGTGGATCGTTTGTCGAACCGATTGGGGGCCGCGCGGATTTTCCGCCACGAGCCGGTGGAAAGCGACGTGCCGGAACGGTCGGTGCGCCGGGTCCCGGCCTTGCACCGCAACGGCGGCACGAACTGGCCGGCCGATTTGCCGCGACCGGTGCGATTGCTCGATCCGCCGCAGCCGGTGGAAACGATGGCGCTGCTGCCCGACCATCCGCCGCTGGCCTTCACTTGGCGCCGGGTGCGCCACCGCGTGCGCCACGCCGACGGCCCCGAACGCATCGCCGGCGAGTGGTGGAAACGCGACGGCGAAATGCGGTCCGTCCGCGATTATTTCCGGATCGAGGACGAAGACGGCCACCGCTTCTGGCTGTTCCGCCGCGGCGATGGCGACGACCCGACCACCGGCGACCGCCGCTGGTTTTTGCACGGGTTTTTCTGAAGCGGCCGCCGTTTCGTTTCGGTTTTAACTACCGAACGTATCCCGCCATTGTTCGATCACCTCCGGCACGTCCTTGCGGATTTCATCGACCGTCAGTTGCAGGATTTTCTGCCCCGACAGCGGTGGCACGTCCGGTCGGCTTGCAATACCGCCACGCAACGGTTCGCTGCCGTCGGCTGCGACCATCTGGGAATAATGCTCGCTCAGCATCCATTCCATGAACAGCTTGGCAGCATTGGGATGCGGGGCGTTGGCCGGAATGGCGGACGGCGCGATGCACACCACCAAGCCATCGGCCGGATGCACGATCGCCAGCGGATTGCCCTTGTCGATGCTGGTATAGGCTGTCGCGGCCGATGCCGGACCGACCAGACTTTCGCCGGCCGTGGTCAGCGTGACCGGATCGACGGCGGAACGGCCGATGCGCGGCTTGTTCTGTGCCAGTTTCTCGAAAAACTCCCAACCGTAGGTTTTTCGCAACGTCGCCACCAGGGTGCCGGTGCAGCCGCTGAACGCGGGATGGCCGAACGATACCCTGCCCTTCCATTTCGGATGGAGCAGATCGGTCCAGGATTTCGGGGCATCCGCTGCCGAGACCAATTTGGTATTGTAAATCATGAAATAACGCGACGCGGTCGTAATGTAATAATATCCGGGGTCGGACAATTTGGCGAATGGCGGCAGCAAGGCTGCGGCATTTTCCGGGGTATACGGCGTCAGCTCCCGTTTTTCCTTCAACACCGGCAGGTGGGAGATATCGGTGGCGCTGAACACGTCGCATTGCGGCGTCTTGTTCTTCATGTCCATCGTCAGACGCTGAAACGCGACCTGCCCGGTGGTGCGAATGACCGAAACCGAAATGCCCGGATAATCCTTGCTGAACGCCCGCCCGAAAGCCTCCGCCCGCTCGGCGTCGAGTTGCGCGACATACCAGGTCAGGGTGGTTTCTTTCCGAGCAGCGCCTTCCAGCGCGGCGAGATCGGCTTTGGCGTTGCGCGGTGCCATCGCGACAACCCCCAACGCCCCGAGGCCGAACACAGTCTGGCGGCGATCGATCATGCCTGGGCTTCCTTATCCTGATGGACATAATTTCGGGAGGCGTACCACACCGCATAGTCGTGATAGGTTATCGGTTCGTATCTGGGCGGATTTTCTGCCGTCTGGCAGGTCGGCAGGCAGGTCAGCAACGTGTCCGGGTGCGTATCGAAGAAAAACGGAATGGCATAGCGCGCCCGACCCGAAACGTTCAGCGCCCGATGCGGCGTGGACAGGAACCGATCGTTGGTCCAACGTTTCAGAATATCGCCGCCGTTGACGGTGAAACACCCCGGAATCGACGGCGCATCGAACCATGTCCCATCGGGCAGCCGGATCGCCAGTCCCGGCACATCGGATGGGGCCAGCAACGTCATGAATCCGGAATCGGTATGCGGCGCGATGGAAAATTCGTTCTCATCGTAGGACGCGCGCGGCGGGTAGTGCGACAGGCGCTGTATGGTGTTCGGTTGCGCGAACATGGTATCGAAATAATCCGCCGGCAGATCCAACGCCACCGCATAGATCGGCACCAGACGTTTGCACAGGCTTTCCATCGCGGTCACATAGGCCAGGACGGTATCGCGGAACCCGGGCAGGCCGGTGGGCCATCGATTGAGCCCCCGCAGTTTCGTTCCGGCAACGACATCGGGATCGTCGGGGGTGCGTTCGCGACGGAAGAACAGCGCCTCGTTCACGCTGGGCTTCGTGTTGTTGTTCACTTTCGACGTGCGCGCGAGACTGCCGCCCATCGGCATATAGCCATTATTGTGTTCGTTGATTCGAATTTCGAGTTTCGTTTCCAACGGCTGCGCATGGAACCGCCGGGCTGCGGCGAACATGGCGGCAATCAGGCTTTCCGGCACGTCGTGGCCGCGCAGATAATAGAAACCGACATTTTCGAAAGCATAGCGCAAGGCACGCCCAAGGCGCGGCAGCTCCCCAACATCGCCGGCCAGATAGGCGGCGACATCGAGGAAGGGGATCGTCGGCCCCCCGCCTTGCGTCTGCACCCCTGCTACTCCGCCGCCACGCGCTCGGCTTCGGCTTTCCAGGTTTTCAATACCGGAAGGACTTCCTTGCAATAGAGTTTCAATCCTTCCTCGGCCAGCTCGTACGGCGTGCCACCGAAGCGAAACGATGTCGCCAGTTCGAAATCGCCGACGACCTTCCGCCGTTCTTCGAACATGCGCAGGATATGGTCGGGCGTGCCCCAGGCGGCCGCTTGGGTGAAGGCTTTGACGATGCCTTCCATGCCGATTTCCTTCGCCAGCGCGATCTTCTGCGCATAGGCGTCGTAGCCTTTCACCTGCGCGAAATGATCGCCCAGCAATTCGTAATGATAGAAATTGCTTTCGACGAATTTGCCCATGTACTGGATGGCTTTTTCCTCGGCTCCGTCCATCGTGGGGGTGCAGACGCAGAAATCGGCCAGCAGCGGGGGCAGCGCATCGTGCCCGTGCATTTCCCGCACCAAAGCGCGATGCTTCTCGATCGCCGGCATCCGCATCGGCCAGGGCCGATCGGCGAACATCACCATCCGCGCATCGAGTTTCGCCGCCGAGACGACAGAATCGTCCGACGACGCAACGGCATAGGTGCGCCCAGCGAACGTCCGCCGCGGCCGCGGTCGGATTTCGATGCGCGGTTGCTTATAGAACGTCCCGTTGCCCTCGATGAAACCGGTTTCCAGGGCATCGACGATCATCCGAGCGGATTCGTCGAAACGTTCGCGGGATTCGTCCATGGTGCCACGGAAGGCTTTGAATTCCCGCTGCGCCAGACCGCGCCCGACGCCCAGACGGAATCGCCCGCCGCTGAGGTGATCCAGCACCGAAACTTGTTCGGCAACCCGCAACGGATCGTGCCATGGCAGAATGATCGCGGCGGTGCCCAGGCCGACATTGGGACACGCGGCGGCCAGCCAGGACATCAACTGAAGATTATCGGGGCAGAACGAATAATCGTTGAAATGGTGCTCGACCGACCAGATGACGTCGAAGCCGCTATCGGCCGCGAGGCGGGCCAGCTTCAATTCCTCATCCCAAACCCGGTCGTCGGGCATGTCCGTCCAGCCGTAGCTGGCGAAGACCAATTGCATACCTATTTCCATTTGGGTTCTCCCTTCGCGTCAACCGGAAATCGCATCGCCGAACGGGATCCATGCCGTTCCATCGAATTTGACCAGGCGCATCTGCTTGAGCGGATAGTAATCCTGCGCCCCGGTTTTCACCCGAATGCCGGGTTGCAACATCGGCAACGCGATATCCAGGTTGGTGGCCTGGCGCAAAATATTCTCCCGCGATAGGTCGTTGCCGCATTGCTTCAGGGCTGCGACCAATGTCTGTGCGCAACTATAGCCATAGACATTGTTGATGTCGGTGGTGTCGCCGTTCGGATAATATTTCGCCATGAACGCTTTCCAATCGGCGAAACCGGGATCGTTCGCCCATTGCCTGTCGGTCGGGTCTTTCAGATAGGTCGCCGTAACGACGCCCACCGCCTTTTCTACCCCGGCCGGCACGATCGCCGTTGCGACCGACGAACCGGTGGACGAGATGAAAAACAGTCGCAATTTCCAGCCAATATCGAACGTCTTACGGATCGCCATCGCATTGAAACGCGGAATGCCGGTCATGAACAGGACGTCGGCGCCTTTGTCTTTCAGTTCGAGTATCTGCGAATCCACCGTCGGATCGGTGACTTCATAAGTCGAACTGGCAACGATCATTTTGGCGTTAGCCTCGCCCAACCCATCCTTCAGACCCTTGAAATAGTCGCGCCCGGAATCGTCCCCCTGATACAGCACCGCGATTTTGGCATTCGGCGCGGTTTGCAGAATATATTTGGCATAAATCCGCCCCTCGATCTGATAGGTCGGCTGCCAACCCAGGCTCCAGGGAAAATGCTCGCGGTCGCCGAATTGCGTGGCGCCGGACGCAATGAACAATTGCGGCACCTTCTTGCTGTTGACGTATTTCCGCGTCGCATTGGTCGTCGGCGTGCCCAGCGTGTTGAACAGAAAGGCAACCTTGTCTTCTTCGATCATGCGCCGGGTCAATTCGACCGTCTTCGGCGGCACGTATCCATCGTCGAGCGACAGCATCCGCAGTTTGCGCCCGCCGATCCCGCCCTGCGCATTGATCGCGTCGAAATACGCATTGGCCGATTTGCCGATGGTGCCGTAGGACGAGGCCGGGCCGCTATAGGGCATGGTTTGCCCGAAAAGGATTTCTGTATCGGTCACCCCCGGCGCATTTTCGGCGCGCGCCGATCGAGCGAGGGTCATCGCAGCGCCAGCGATAGCAGTTCCGGTCAGCGCGGCACGGCGGGTCAATGGCATGTTCGGTGTTCCCTCGGGTGATTGGCGCGACGCTAACCGACGCGGGACGGGCCAACAAGCGCGTCGCGTTTCCAGGCGGCGGAGATTGCACTAAGCTCACGATCTGTCGTTCGGGAGAAGGTAACGGACATGGCAATGAAACGCGTGGTGCTCGAAATCGGAATGGGCACCGATATCAGGGGTTCCGACCCGACCAAGGCTGCGGTGCGCGCGTTACGCGACGCATTGTGGCACAATTCCCTCAGCATCGCCGACGCTGCCGGGTTGCATGTCGATTCGATGTTCGTCGAAGTGCTGATCGGCGTTCCCCGCCCGCATCTGGTCGATAAAGCCCAAGTTCTGGCCGTTTTGCCGCACGGCACCGGCTCGGTCGAATGTGTCGAGGGCGGATTGGAAATTTCCAACGATGCCGGCACCGGCAGCACCCTGATCGCCAATGCGGCGGCGATCGTTTACCTCGACATTGCCTGACGGAGGACGCCATGACACCCAAGCGCATTATCCTGGAACTCGGCGCCGGCAACGATCTGCATGGCGGCGATTATACCAAGGCGGCCATCCGAGCGGTGCAGGACGCCTTGCATCATAGTTCGATGACGTGGATCCGGGCATTCGGGCTGGATGCGAAAAACATGCAGGTCGACGTAACGATCGGCGTGCAGCAGCCGGACAAGGTGGATACCGCCAAGGTGAAGGCGACCCTGCCGTATGGCATCGTCACGGTAAAGGCGGTCAAAGGCGGGTTGGATGTGCCCGATCCCGAACGGGGCGATGTCGCAACCATCGCCAGCGCGGCGATCTCGGTGCGGATGGAACTACCGCAGCAGAAGTAAAAGGTTAAATCGGCAAAAGCGGCGGCCCGTTCACATCGCGAACGGCAGCCGCCCTTCCTTGTATCCGTTTTCGTCGAAGTGCTGCTGGCCCGACTCCAGCTTGCCCTGCCGCACATAATCCGCGACCCCGGTATTCTGGGTCAGATACCAGCGCTCGTTGACCTGGATGCCGAAGGGTTGGCGGCCTTCGAAATACCCATCGTTCACGAAATGGGTTTGCGCCGAGTGGACGATGCCTTGTGCGATCGCCTCGGCGATATCCGGGTAGCGTGCGAGGTACCATTTCTCATCGACCTCGATACCCGCGATCATCCGTCGCACCATGTTAACGAATTCTTCGTACGAACCGGACACTCGCAATTCGCCGTTCACCGATTCGATGGCGAGGCGGGCCTTCACGATATCGAACGGCGGGAGATATTTCATCAGCAGGCTCCAGGCGGCAGTGTCGTATTTGGCGGCACTTCGGGACGGTGTGCAACGATATCGGCGCGTCCGACGTCCGGTGTTGCCATCCATTTACGATCGCTTCGTAACGGTCGATACCCATAACGGCGGCACAAGCCGTGTCAACCGCAATCCCACAATTTTATGCCCTGCACGCGCCGGCCTATCCTCGCGCTGTCGGGTGCGCACAACACACCCGACCGGCACCTGCGATCGCCCGTATCGTTAGAGCGTGACATAAACCATTCGTTCGGCACGCGGTATCAAACCCCGCGCCACACCGGCTTGCGCTTCTCGACATACGCGCGCACGCCCTCCACCCGGTCTTCGCTGGTATAAGGGCTGATACCCTCGTTCAACCGCAGCGCCACCGACATCGGCAACCCATTCGCTCGGACAGCCGTTTCCTTCATCCGGCGGATGGTGACCGGCGCATTCTCGCAGATCGCCTCGGCCATTTTCAGGGCTTCGTTCAAAGCCTCCCCCTTCGGCACGACGCGGTTCACCAAACCCCACCGTTTCGCTTCTTCCATATTTATGTATTCGCCGAGGTACAGCATCTCGTACGCTATGCCCGAGGGGATCAGCCGAGGCAGAATCACATTGGCAAAATGCGCCCCTTTGCCGCGCTTCGCCTCCGGCAGTCCCAGCAGCGCGTGCTCTGCCCCCACCCGCATGTCGCAGGCCAGCGCCAGTTCGCAGCCGCCAGCCACTGCCGGGCCGTTCAACGCGGCAATCGTCGGCTTGAACGTCTCGAACACAACCTCGAACACATACCGTTGCACTCGCGACAACAACGGCTGAAACGCTTTTCCCGCCTTGTCCT
Source organism: Acetobacteraceae bacterium (assembly GCA_025354865.1). Lineage (GTDB taxonomy): Bacteria > Pseudomonadota > Alphaproteobacteria > Acetobacterales > Acetobacteraceae > Rhodopila. Next base: position 37,873 of record JANXMB010000164.1, read on the forward strand.
CATCCGCTCGGGCTTTCAAATCGGCGCCGGCACAGAACGCGCGATCGCCGACGGCGGTCAGCACGATGGCACGCACGGCCGGATCGGCGTTGGCATCGACAAATTCCTCGATCAGCCGATCCCCCAACTCGGGCGACATGGAATTCATCCGGTGGGGGCGGTCGATGGTCAGAATGCGGATGAAGCCGCGGTCCTCGCGCAGCAGCATATCGGCGGTCTCGGTCATGGCGTCTCTCCCGTGTCAACAAACCAAGACGTTACAAGCACACGCTTCGCATGGACATAGCAGCGCGCGACCGGCACCATGCGCCGCACAATGGAGACCCCGGCATGACGACCAAGCAGGAAGCGCTGCACGCTTTGTTCCACCCGAGAGCGGTGGCGGTGATCGGCGCGTCCGACGACGATACGAAGCATGGCTATATTGTGCTGACCAATATTCGGAACGCCGGCTTCCGGGGCGGCATCTACGGCATATCGCGCCGCTTGCAGGACGTCGCCGGCATTCCCTGCGTGCCCACCATCGGCGCGGTGCCCGAACCGGTGGATACCGCGTTCCTTGCGATCCCGGCCGAGGCTGCGGTCCAGGCCGTGCGCGATTGCGCCGCCAAGGGGCTGACATCGGCGATCGTGGGATCGGCGGGCTATGCCGAAAGCCTGGATGCCGACGGCGCCGAGCGGCAGCGGGAGCTGCAACGCGTGGCGGCCGAGTGCAACATTCGCATCGTCGGCCCCAACTGCAACGGTATCTACAACGCCCACCACCCATTGTCGATCGGGTTCAACACCGCGCATGCCAAGCGGCAGCGGGCCGGCGGGATCTCCATCTTCTCCCACTCCGGCGCGCTGTTCGACGCGATGGCCGGGCGGCTGGCCTCGTTGGGGGCCGGCCTGTCGCTGTTCGCCTCCGCCGGGAACGAGGCCGATTTGTCCGTCCTCGACTACATGGAATACGGCATTTCCCATGCGCCGACGCGGGTGATCGCACTGCTGATCGACAGCTTGGAAGACGGGCCGCGCTTCCGGCGGCTGGCGTTGGCGGCGCATGCGGCGGGCAAACACGTCGTGGCGCTGAAGATCGGCGGTTCGGCGGCGGGTGCGGCAGCGGCGGTGGCGCATTCGTCGCGCATGGCCGGCGATGGCGCATCCTACCAGGCATTGATGGACGCCAGCGGGGTATCCACGGTCAAAACGCTGGAGGGTCTGATGACCGCCGCCGCCTTGCTGGAGAAGTACGGCCGGCATCCCGGCAAGCTGGGCGCGCTTTCGACCTCCGGCGCCGGGGCGTCGTTGATCGCCGACCGCTGCGACGCGCTGGGCGTGCCGCTCGCCACGCTGTCGGCCGACACGCATGCGGCGATCGACGCGCAAAAAATGTTCTCCCGCATCGGCAACCCGCTGGATATGGGCATTTTCGGCGGCATGCGCCGTGCCGGGGAGGTACCGACGATGCTGATGTCGGACTCCGATGTGGCGGTGGCAATCGGTCTGATGCACTCGATGAACCCGTGGCAGGGCGACCCGATTCGCGACGCCTTGGCCAAAGGGCGGGAGACCACGGGCAAGCCGCTGCTGATCGTGTCCCCCGGCGGCATGCCGGACGAGGAACGGGAATCCTACACATCGCGCGGGATGGATGTCTTCACCGAGACCGATATTCTGTTGGAAGGCATCGGCGCGATGCTGACGCCCTTCCCCGCCGCCATTCCCGACGACGCCCCGGCGCCGGCCCCCGCCATGCCGGATCGGCAACTGACCGAACCGGAAAGCCTGAACCTGCTGCTGGGCTTCGGCGTCCGCGCCGTGCCGACCGTGGAATGCCCGTCGCTGGCGCACGCTTTGTCGGCGGCGCGCGCGGTCGGCTATCCCGTCGTGCTCAAAGGCGTGGTCGAAGGCGTGGCGCACAAAAGCGACCAGGGGCTGGTGCATGTGAATCTGACCGATTCCGAAGCGTTGGAAGCGGCGTATGCGTCCCTCGGCTGTGCCAATGTCATCGTGCAGAAGATGATCAAGGGGGAACTGGAAGCCATTGCCGGCGTCACCCGGGCGGAGGGCGTCGGTCTGGTGCTGCTGGTCGGGCTAGGCGGCATCTACGCCGAAGCCCTCGGCGACGCCACCATCTGGCCGATCCCCGTTGCTCGGCAAGCCGTGGAGGCGAAGCTGGCCGACAGCCGCCTGGGCCGCGTGCTGGCAAGCCACCGCTGGCGCCACGACGGCGCCGCCGCCGCGCTGGTCGATCTGCTGATGTCCCTGCAACGCGCCGCCCTGGCCATGGGCGACCGCTTGCATGCGATCGACATCAACCCGGTGATCCTGGGTGCCGCCGGCGCCGTGGCCGTGGATGCGTTGGTGATTCCGCGCGCATGAACGGACGGTTCCACGCCGTCTACCGCGTGCGCAGCGATGCGGCGGATATCCAGGCACGCGCCCAAGGCATCGCGGTGGAGCAGAGCGTCGAAATGCCGCTGGCGGCGATCGACGATCCCGCCGTACTGTCCGACATCGTCGGCACCGTCGTGTCGATCCAACAGGTGGACGACCGCCTGTTCGACGTGCGCATCGCCCTGGCCTCCGACACCGTCGGCGACGACGCCGGGCAGTGCATGAATATGCTGTTCGGCAACACGTCGTTGCAGGACGATACAATTCTGCTCGATGCCGACGTACCGGCCACCTTCGGCGGGGTGCGCCAGGGTCTGGCCGCCCTGCGATCCCGCCTCGGCGTCGCCGCCCGCGCCTTTGCCGGTTCGGCTTTGAAACCGCAGGGCATGCCGGTGGCGCGACTGGCAGCGCTGGCCGAGCGCTTTGCGATGGGCGGGTTGGATTTTATCAAGGACGATCACGGTCTGGCCGATCAGCGCTACAGCCCCTTCGCCGAACGAGTCCCCGCCATCGCCGAGGCCGTTGCGCGTGCCACCCGCAGCACCGGCCATCCGACCCGATATATCCCCAGCCTGTCGGGCGATCTGGACGCGATGCGGGCGCAACTGCGCCTCGCGCAGGCATGCGGGCTGGACTGTGCCATGCTCGCACCGGCCATCGCCGGCTTCGCCACCCTGCGGACGCTGGCGGATGCATTCCCCGACTTCGTGCTGTTCGCCCATCCCGCTTTGGGCGGAGCCGCTCGGATCGCGCCGGACCTGCTGATCGGGAAATTGTTCCCCGCCTTCGGCGCCGGCGGCGCGATCTTCCCCACCTACGGCGGGCGGTTCGGCTATTCGCAGGATACCTGCCAGCGGCTGGCCGGGAACGCCCGCGCGAACGACAGCCTTCCCATTCCGGCGGGTGGGATGACGTTGGCGCGCACGGCGGAAATCCTCGATTTCTACGGCGCGGATACGATGCTGCTGATCGGCGGCAATCTGCTCATGGCCCGCGAACGCATCCCCGAGGAGTCCGCCCGCTTCGCCCGCGCGGTGGCGGACCATCCCTACCGATAGAGCGCGATGACCGCAGGTGGAATCACCGGAGGTCTGAATCGCGCGATCTAACGGGAGCAGACGCGCAGGAATGGCGGTTTTTAACCGGGGCGAAATCGGGTAGACGGCGACTTGCGTGCGCGTTTTCCCATCGCGATAGGGCAGAATCTATGGACACCGAACAACCCCCCTCCCTGTTTCGGCCGACCGACGGCGGGTACCGGTGGCAGGGCGTCGCGTACCAACCCTACAAGCAGGACGGCAGCGCGCCGTTCAAGGACATCTCCCGCCAGACGCTATTCCACGATCCGTCGCTGGGCTGCGAGTTGCGGTATTTCGAGATGGATGCCGCCGGCTACTCGACCCTCGAACGGCACGAGCACACCCATGCCGTCATGATCTTCCGCGGCGAGGGCCAATGTCTGCTCGGCACCGAAGTCCGCCCGGTGCGCACCCACGACCTGATCACGATTCCGGCTTGGACGTGGCACCAATTCCGAGCATCGGGGGGGGCGCCGATGGGGTTCCTGTGCATGGTGAATACCGCCCGCGACCGGCCGGTGCTGCCGACCGAGGCCGAGGCCGCCGCGATGCGCGCGGTGCCCGCCGTGGCGCGCTTCTTCGGGGAATAGCCCGAGCCGCGCGCCGTGGCGGCCCCGGCCTACCGCCTCCGCTCATCGCGGCTCGTTGTTTGTTCGCGCGATTCAGACCTCCGGCCTACCGCCTCCGGTCATCGCGGCTCGTTGTTTGTTCGCGCGATTCAGACCTCCGGCGATTCCGCCTGCGGTCATCGCGGCTCGTTGTTTGTTCGCGCGATTCAGACCTCCGGCGATTCCGCCTGCGGTCATCGCGCTCTAAACCAAACCCCGGCGCGGATCGCCGTGACTAGCAGGCTGCCGTAGACAACCAGCGCAGCCGCCAGCGCGTAGAACGCGGCCTGCAACGAACCGACGAAGTGGAACGCCAGCCAGCCGCCGCCCACCGCCACGAGCATCCGCAGCAGGCCCGCACCCAGCGGCCACAGCAACCGCCCCGCCCCCTGGGAGGCGAAATACAGCGACAACCCCAGCCCGAAGAACCCGAAAACCGGCCCCACCGCGCGCAAATACGCCACGCCGGTCGCCATCATCGCCGGGTCGTGGCCGAACAGGCCGATCCAGGCCTCGGGGAAAATCGCAGCAGTCAGGCCCACCGTTTCCGTCAAGGCGAACGCCAGCGCGCCGCCGGTCAAAGCGATGCGCAGCGCGCGATCCCGCTGGCCGGCCCCGATATTGGTCCCAACCAGCGCCACCAGCGGCGCCCCGAGGCCGAACACCAACGGCACCAGCAGATATTCGAGGCGGGAGCCGGTGCCGAACCCAGCCACCGCATCCGGCCCGGCGACCGAACCGACCAACGCCGTGGTCAGCCCGATGGTCGCGGAGGTCTGCAAAGTGCTGACGGATGCCACCGCCCCCACCTTCAAGATATCAGCGAACAAGGGCCAGCGCAGCCGCTCGGCACGAGGCCGCACCAAGGCCCGTCCCGCCAGCAAATAGGCCGCCAATACCAGCATAACCAACAGGTTGGTGCCCACCACCGCAATACCGCCGCCGGCGATACCGAAGCCGGGGATCGGCCCGTAGCCGAAAATCAGCAACGGCGACAACGGGATCAGCAACACCACGCCTAGGCAGACCGCCATGGCCGGGACCAGCATGTTCCCCGTGCCGCGGATCGCGCTGGCCAGGGCGTTCATCAGCCACACCGCGATATTCCCGCCGAACACGATGTTGGAATAGGCCAGCGCAGCCTCCAACGAGCCGCCGCGCCCGCCCATGGCGCCGTAGATCGCTCGCCCGAACACCAGGAACAGCACCGCAAACCCAATCCCCAGCAGCGCATTGACGATCAGCGCATGCACCACCAGCGCATCCGCATCGTCCTTCCGCCGCCCGCCCAACGCTCGGGCAACGGCCGAGGAAATCCCGCCGCCCACGGCCCCGGCGGAGAGCATTTGCATCATCATGAAGCCCGGAAACACCAGCGCCATACCCGCCAACGCATCGACCCCGAGGCGGGAGACGAACCACGTCTCGATCAGTCCGGTGGAGGCCTGCGCCAGCATCACCAGGATGTTGGGCCATGCCATGCTGAGCAGCGTCGGCACGATCGCCCCCTGCAACAGCCGCACGGTGCGCGGATTCATCGTTGTCGTGCTCATGCCTGCATCCCCCGCATCACCACATAGTCCGGCTCGACCAGCACCCGCCCGGTGCGGCGATCCACCAACACCGGATCGGCGGGCACGCCGGTTGCCGCCTCGACCATCTGCACGCGGATGCCATCGGCGGCGAAATGGCGGTTGCCCCATGCCATCATCGCCAACAATACCGGCCTGAAATCCCGGCCTCGTTCGGTCAGCACATACGCGTCGCGCGGGGGTTTTTCGGAATAGCGCTGCTTTTCCAACAACCCACTATCCACCAGGGCGTTCAACCGCCGGGTCAGCATGCCCGGCGCGATCCCGAGGTTTTTCTGAAACGCGTCGAACCGGGTCGCCCCGGCGAAGGCATCGCGCAGGATCAGAATGCTCCACCATTCGCCCACGCGGTCGAGGCCGCGGGCGATCGGGCAGGGCATGGCGGCGAAGCGTTTGTGTTGCATGGGTTTGCCGTTCAAGTGGGCAAAATCAGCCGGGCGATGCCGTCTGACTTCGACCACTAGCCCTTGTTTTTGTGGGCCGATTCACCCGACTGCATAGGATGCTTCCGTCAGGATCGGACCACTAGTGACTACTACGATGATAGTTAGTACCGATCGGCTGGCAATGCAAGCCCCCTGCGCCCGAACCCCTGCCCCTCGTGCCAGCAGTCGGCCGATGGGTATTACGATGCGCTCCCCATACAATAGTATGTGACTGATCGGAACGATCTGTCGGCGGAATTTACACTCGAGCGGCGGAGCAATCGGAACCAGAACAAAATATGCACATTTAACAATAGACTGACCGCATGGCACAGAAATTGCTCTGTTCTTGGCTACTCTTTCTCGAAAGATGCGTCATGAATAGAATTTTGTATACATTGGTATTCGCCATCGGTTTCGCAGTCGCCCTTCCCGCGCAGGCTCAGACATACGCGTTCGCCGGACCGTCCACCCCAGCCTCCCTGGTTCTGACCTTCGACGACGGAACCGCGACCGCCATAACCGCCGAAACCCAGGGCTGGTGGAGTCCCACCGAAACCAATTTCAACGGCAATACCAATATCGTCGCCGGCACCCTGTTCGGCGTACAATGGAACGATTTCTTCCTCTTCGACCTCGCCGGCCATACCGGCACCCTCCTCACCGCTCGGCTGACCCTGAACACCGGGATCGTCGCCGGCACGCCGCGTTTCGGGCTATGGGATGTTTCGACCGCGTTGGCGGACCTGCAAAACCTCGATGCCGCCCCCAGCGCCGCGATCTATGCCGATCTTGGGTCGGGGATCGCTTACAGCGCGCCGACGCCAATCCTCGGTGGGCATACCGATATCGATCTGGCGCTGGACGGCGCGGCGATCGCAGCGATCCAGGGCGCCTTGGGCGGTCGTTTCGCGATCGGCGGCAGCGTTGCGACCGATGTTCCGGAACCCGCGACGATCCTGGTGTTGCTGCCGGCGGTCGCGGCGGCCGGCTATTTGCGGCGCCAGACCTCGAACCGATCGGCATTGTCGTAGGCTTCTTTTTCCACCGCCCTGCTATCGCGCACATAGCGATCGGCGAAACCGTCGATGCCCCAGCGCTGGTATTGCAGCACATGGGTCAACTCGTGCGCCCATAGTTTCAAATCGGCCTGCGCCGTGCGAGGGTCCTTGAACAGCACCACATCGCCCAGCGTCATGGCGGCGGTGTCGCCATAGCCGAACGCCAGCGACGGCAGGGCGTTGCCATCGGATCGGCCGGCGGCATAGCGCACCTTGCCCAGCAGCCCGTCAGGGAAATACCCCAGCAGGCCGCGCCGGATCGGCGCCGGCACCGGCTGCACCCCGTCGGCGATGGCCTGCGACCGCGCGGC
>JANXMB010000183.1 GCA_025354865.1 Acetobacteraceae bacterium
CGCGCCAGTGCGACACGCTGCTGCTGACCACCGGAAAGCTGTGCTGGCAAACGTTGCGCGAGTTCCGTGAGCTGCACTTGCTCAATCACCCGGTCGGCTTCCTTGTAACGCTCGGTCTTGCCGATCCCGCGTACCCGCAGCGTGAACGCCACGTTGTCGCGCACCGACAAATGCGGAAACAGCGCGTAACTTTGAAACATCATCGCTGTGCCACGCTGGCGCGGCGACTGGCCGACCACATTGCTGCCATCGATCAAGATCTCACCACCGGTTGGCGTCTCGTGCCCGGCAATCATCCGCAGCATGGTGGTCTTACCACAGCCGCTGGGGCCGAGCAGGCAGCAATAGGTGCCGCTGGCAATCCGAAGGTTGATGCCGTCCACAGCAACAGTGCCATCGCCGTAGCGCTTGTGAATGCCCGCCAGTTCGACGACGCCGCGTCCGGCGGCGGCCTCGATGGGGGCCAGGGCCAATCCTGTCATGTCCATTGTCCTTTTCACCCGTGGCCGGTCAGGCTGCCAAGGCGGCGGCGTTGGATGAGCGCAATCGCGCCAAGCGACACGCCGATGACCAGGAACGAGATCGCGGTTGTCAAAGTACCGAGCGCATACAGAGACGGCGACGTGACGTTCTGCGTCATGCTCCAGATCTCAATTGGCACGGTGTTGGTGGGGCCCGTGGTTTGCAGTGTGCGCGCGAATTCGTCGTACGATAGCGTGAAGCCGAACAACGCGACTGCGATCATGCCGGGCAGCAGGATCGGCACCACCACCAGCCACATCGTTTGCGCCTGGTTGGCGCCAAGATCGCGCGCGGCTTCTTCGTACGAGCGGCTGAAGCGGCCGAAGATGGCGAACATGATCAGCAGGCCGAATGGCAGCGTCCACGACAACTGCGCGCCCAGCGCCGAGGTGTACCAGTTGGTCTCGATGCCCAACAACTGGAACATCAGGCCGATACCGATGGACAGCACGTAGCCGGGCGCCACCAGACTGGCGATCACGAGATAGAACAGCAAACCGCTGCCGGGAAAACGGCTGCGAAACGCCATGCCGCCGGCCAGCGAAATCAGCACGGTAATTGCCATGACAATGAAAGCCAGCGGCACCGAGCGCGACAACGCGCCCATCAGATCGCCAGTATCGCCTTGCCCGAGCAATTGGCGGAACCAGTGCAAGCTGACACCGCGCATCGGAAATGCCAACCCGCCCTGTGGGCCTTGGAACGACAGGATGTAGATGCACAGCATCGGGCCGTACAGGAACACCACGTAGGCAATAAAGATCGCCCCAAGCGCATAGAAAGGCCAACTGCGCCGGTCGGCGGAAAGTGTCGATGTCGCCATGGGTCTCTCTTACCGGTGCGAGGCGAGTTCTTTACGCACATCCACGAAGCGCAGAATGGCGGCCACCATGATGGTGAGAATGATCATCAGCACCGCTGCACTCGCCGCCGCATGCGGGAACAACAGCGTCGAGATATCGTCGTACATCGCCGACACGACTGAAGCGTCGGACCCGCCGCTCATCACCTTGACCACGTAGAAGTCGCCCATCACCAGGGTGACAACAAAGATCGAGCCGAGCACGATGCCGCTCTTGGTGAGCGGCAGCACGACCCAAATCAGCGTGTGCCAGCGTGAAGCCCCGGCATCCAATGCCGCCTCGAACAACGCGCGGTCGATACGGCTCATCGAGTTGAAGATCGGCACGATCATGAAGATGGTGAACAGGTGAACATACGAGATGACGACAGAGAGGTCCGAGAACAGCAGCACCTGCAACGGCGCGTGGATGATGCCAGTGGCCAACAGCGCCTGATTGATCACGCCCTGTTTGCCGAGCAGTGGCAGCCAGGAAATCATACGGATGACATTGGATGTCCAGAACGGCACCGTGCACAGCAAGAACAGCCCGATGGCCGTCAGCCGGTTGCGGACGTGAAACACCAGGAAGCCCGCCACCGAAAAGCCGATCAGCAACGTGCAGAGCCAGGTGATCGCCGCAAGCTTTAGCATCGACCCATAGAGCGACAAGGTCAGATGCGAGCCCAGCACGCTGAAGTAGTTTTCCAGCGTGAAGGCCGGGATCACCTCGAAGTTATCGTAGCGGAACACGCTGACCGCCAATACGAAGATCAGCGGTGCCACCACGAAAATCAGCAAAATAATCGCCAGTGGCAGCACCAGCGCGAATGATTTCAAGCGTGCCATACGCTCAGCCGACATGCTTGTCATTGCCGCAAATGCTGCCACTGAATTCGCTCCGCTTACGCTGCTTTGAATTCGTTCCAGCGTTGGATCATGTACTGGTTCTCGTCCATCACCGTGTTCCAGCACGAGATGTTGGTGAACCGCTCCACCAGCGAACCGCCGTCACGCACCGAACCGGCCTTGGCAATCGCGGCGCCATACGGATCGGTGATGGTGTCGGTGGCCGGCTTGCCGGCATACCAATAGGCGAACTCGTTGGCCGACATGAACTTCTCGGCCGTGGACGGCACCGGGCTGTAGTAGCCGTGACGCGCGACGAACGCGCCCTGCCAGCCGCTGTAGTACCAATTCAGATACTCGTAGGCAGCATCGAGCTTCTTGCCCGTCAGGTGCTTCATCAGGCCCATGCCGTTGCACCAGCCGCGATAGCCTTCCTTGCCGTCCGGGCGGATATTGACCGGCGCGTAGGTGCACGGAATGCCCTTGGCCAGCACGGCCGTGACTGCTGGCGACCACATCGACTGCACTTCGACTTCGCCGGCGGCCATCAACTCGACCGACTGCTCGAACGTCGTCCACGTCGCGCGGAACTGGCCCGACTTCTTCGCCGCGATCAACGCATTGATCGTAACGTCGATTTCGGCCCGGGTCATGTTGCCCTTGTTCTTGTAGACGATGTCGCCGCGCGATTCGATCGCGAGTGCTGCGTCCATAATGCCGATGTTCGGCACATCGAGAATCGCCGACTTGCCTTTGAACTTCGGGTCCAGCAGCATCTTCCATTCGGTAATCGGCGCGCCGACCAGATCGGGGCGGTAGCCGATGGAATCGGCATTGTAGACCTGCGGCAGGAATGCCGCCCAGTCGTGCACGCCTTCGGCGATCTTGGTGGCGTCCTTGCTCTCGATGTACATGGCTTCGTACGGCGAGATGCCTTGACGCGACACCTTCTTGCCGTCGTAGACGCCCTTCGTGAAGATCGGCAGCATGTTGTCGAACTGTTTGATCTTCTTGATGTCGATGCCTTGCAGGATTCCGCGCGGAATGCAAACCTTCGACTGCCAGCCTTCCAAATCGGGAATATCGACGCTGGTCGGCTGAGTGATGAAGCGGGTCAGCGCCGTCGAGGTGTCGAG
>JANXMB010000009.1 GCA_025354865.1 Acetobacteraceae bacterium
CAAGTCCGGCATCTATATGGCCGATGGCCATGCCAGCGTGGAAGCGCTGGCGTTGTGCGCCCAGCTCGGCATTCCGTTGACGGCGGGCGACGTGCAGGAGACGAGTGAAATGCGCCATATTCATGAGGTAGCCGCCATTCGGCTGGCCTGCGAGCGGCGCAGTGACGAGAACCTCGACCGGCTGCGTGAGATTCTGACGGCCGAAGCCGCCCATGTCGCGGCCGGTGAAAGCATGTCCGAGGACGACCGGCTGTTTCACGGTGAGATTGTGCGCGCCACGCAGAACGGCGTGTTCGCCCGCATGGTGACAATCTTCTACGCCATGACCCGCCAGCAGAGGGCGGTGTATTTCCGCGACGCCGCGCGCGGCCGCCAGTCGCATGCGGAACACGTACTGATGTTCGCCGCGATCGACCGCCGCGACTCGGCCGCCGCCGCCGACCTGATGGCAGCGCACCTGCAAGGCGCCGACAGCTATTGGCGCCAATTGATCAGCCAGACCGCGCCGGACTTGGCCGGAGCGGCGCGATGAGTGCCACTGTCACCCGGCGCGACGGGCGCGGCATATTCGCCAGCACCCGGCATGGCTGGCCGATGGTCGTACCTGCGCTCTGCGTGCTGTGCGTGATGAATCTGCTGCCCATCCTGTGGTCGTTTGGGATCAGCTTCTACAGGTTCCGCGCCGACCATCCGCGCTTAGCGCCGCATTTTCTGGGCCTGGATTACTACGTCGAGCTGATGACCGATGACGATGTGTGGGAGCGGGTGTCCAACACCGGCGAGTTCATCCTGGGCAGCGTCAGCGTGCAGATTGTGGTTGGTGCGTTGCTCGTCGGGCTATTCTACCGGCCATTTCCCGGCCGCCGGTTGATCTTGATGCTGGTGTTGACGCCGATGCTGCTATCGACCGTCGTGGTCGGCACGTTCTTCAACTTCTTCTACGACCCCACCTTCGGCTTCGTCGCAGCCATCATGCGCCCGCTGCTCGGCCATCCCTTCGTGCCGCTGGCCTCTCCCACCTCGGCGATGACCAGCTTGATTATCGCCGACGCCTGGATGTGGTCGCCGTTCGTCATGCTGATGCTGATGGCCGGTCTATCCAGCGTGCCGCGCGAACTGTGCGAAGCTGCCGAGATCGACCGTGCCAGCCGGTGGCACCGGTTCCGCTCGGTGATCTTTCCCTCGGTGCGGGGCGTGTTGCTGCTGGCGGTGCTGTTCCGGGTGATCGAGTCGTTCAATGCGTATGAACTCGTGTCGGCCATCACCAATGGCGGGCCGGGCACCTCAACCGAGACGCTCTCCACCCAGATCTATGGCACCGCCTTCGTCCTGTTCCAAACCGGCCGCGCCTCGGCGCTGGCCAATTTCAGCACCTTCGTGATCATCCTGCTGGTGAACTTGTATTTTCAGGCGATGCGCCAGCGTGGCCGGGCAATGGGGACCTAATATGGAGCAGGACGATAACCATCCGCTGTTCCGCCCGGCGTCGTGGGGCCGCACCGTTGGCTCGGCGCTGATCGGGCTGGCGTATTTCATTCCGGTGCTTTGGATGCTGCTGGCCGCGTTCAAGACGCGGCAGGACGCGCTGGCGGTGCCGCCGAAGCTGATTTTCGCCCCGACCTTCGAGCATTTCGTGAGCCTGTTCACCGGCTTCGAGGATGGTAAGCAGGTGTTTGCGGATGGGTTCCAGCTTTACATCTTCAACAGCCTGTTCATCGCGTCGGCCAGCGTGTTGCTAGCCCTGGGTCTGGGGCTGCTGGCGGCGTACGGCTTCGCGCGGATGCAGTTGCCGGGCACCTCGTATTTGCTGTTCTACACGCTGGCGATGCGGATGATCCCGCCGCTCACCACGATTATTCCGCTGTATGTTCTGTTCAGCAAGATCGGCCTGGGCGGCAGTTACGCCGGGCTGATCGCGGTCTACACCGGCTTCAACCTGCCGTTCGCCATCTGGATGCTGCGCAGCTTCATCGTCGAATTGCCGCGTGAGGCGGAGGAAGCGGCGTGGCTGGATGGCTCGTCGCGCCCGGCTATCCTGTGGCGCATCGTGCTGCCGCAGTTGCGCGGCGGGCTGGCAGCGACCGCGATCATCGCGCTGGTATTCACCTGGAACGACTTTCTGTTCAGCCAGATCCTTTCGGGGAGCGACACCCGTACCATTCCGGTGGCCATGCTGCGGGTGATGGGGGCGGATTTCGGCACCGACTGGGGATTGTTCGCGGCGGCGGGCACCATCTACCTGGCGCCGGTGTTGCTGGTGGCATTCTTCCTGCAAAATCAGTTGCTGCGCGGCGCCACGTTCGGGACGGTGACGCGCTAAGCGTCATCGCGTCCTGCCGGAGTGCCGTATGTCCGAATTCAAAGCCGCCATCGTGCCGGTGACACCGTTTCAGCAGAATTGCGCCCTGTTGTGGGATGCCACGACGCGGCGTGGTGCGGTGATCGACCCAGGCGGCGACGCCCCCACCATTCTGCAAGCGGTGCGCGACACCGGCATGATCGTGGAAACCATCCTGCTGACCCACGGCCATCTGGACCACGCCGGCGGGGCAATGGCGTTGCAACGCCTGCTGGCTGCGGACGGTCAGATCGCCCCGATTGCTGGCCCCGATTCGCGCGACAAGTTTCTGCTCGACGGCATTGCCGAACAGGGCCGCAAGTACGGCATCGCTGGTTTGGATAACGCCACGCCGGATCGCTGGCTGACCGAAGGCGAGCAGCTCAACATCGGTGGCGTGCCGTTCGGTGTGCTGCATTGTCCGGGACATACACCGGGGCACATCGTGTTCTTCGCCGCACAGCTTGGGTTGGCCATTGTCGGCGACGTGCTGTTCCGTGGCAGCATCGGGCGCACGGACTTCCCCTACGGCGACCATGCCGCGCTACTGGACGCGATTGCTGGTAAGCTGTTGCCGCTGGGCGATGGCGTGGCGTTTCTGTGCGGCCACGGGCCGGGTTCCACCATCGGGGCGGAACGGCAAAGCAACCCGTTCCTGACCGACATCAGCCACTAACCTATTGAAAACCGAGGGCCCGTGGTGGGCGCTACAGGGATTGAACCTGTGACCCCCACCGTGTCAAGGTGATGCTCTCCCGCTGAGCTAAGCGCCCACGGGCCGCGTCGGTAAAGCTGTCCTAGATGGTCCGATTGCGCGGCGCAAGGGGTGAGATGGCATACTTGCCGCCCGCCGGCGCCAACCTGTCGTATGAGATAAGGCAGCCAAGCATCTCAACAACAAAAAACCGGCCGTCGTGCGACGGCCGGCTTTGCAGCAGCTGGGTTAGGCAGAATTAGGCGGCAATCGCCACGCCCGGCGCAATCACCGCAGCGCGCGCGGCGATGGTGGCGCGAACGGCTTCCGGCAGCTGACGGGCGGACTTCACGCGCGGCATCGCCAGTTCCTTGGCATCGGCCAGCGCAGCCGGACGCTCAGCCGCGTTGTCGAAACGCATTTCCTCGACGCCACCAGCAAACGTCTCGGCATGCACGCCTTCGACCAGGATCACATCGTGATGGTCGACTTCGACATGGTAGTAGTTGAACAGCGCATCAGCGCGCGTCTCACGCACGATGCTGCTGCCATTCACCAGCGCCGAGGCATGTACCAGCGTGCCATTCAGCACCAGCGCGTGGGCCGGCGAGATCAGCAGATCACGCACAGGCAGGTTGTCGCCCAGGGCGCCCGCCTTGATGCGGATCGGCAGCACGCGCGCCGCATCGGCGAACGCTGTCGCCACGGTGCTGCGGCCGAGCCAACGAACCGGCACGGCTGCACCCGAAGCGGTCAGCACGAGGTCGCCCGCCTTGAGATCCTGCACCGCAACGGCGCCATCCGGCGTGCTCACCATGGTATCGGCCAGGAAGCACGAGGCGTCCGGCGCGTTGGTGAACATATTCCAAAACCCATCGCCCGAGCCCGGGGTTGCAGTGTTGGCGGGGGCGATCGTCACGCCACCGCCGGCGCCGACAGCAT
>JANXMB010000017.1 GCA_025354865.1 Acetobacteraceae bacterium
CGACCATTCGCGCCGACCGAAGCGGCGCGTGCAGATATCGTGATCGACGCGGTTTTCGGCGCCGGGCTGGCCCGCGATGTCGGCGGCATCGCGGCCGAGACCTTGGCGGCAGCGCGCCGGATCGTGGCGGTCGATGTGCCCTCGGGCCTCGACGGCGAAACCGGTGCCGTGCGCGGTGCCTGCGCCGGGGCGGCGTTGACGGTGAGTTTCTTTCGACTGAAGCCGGGTCATTGGCTGCTCCCCGGCCGCGATCTCTGCGGGGAGACGGTGCTGGCCGATATTGGCATGCCCGACGGCGTGCTGACGACGGTCGGGCCACGCATTTTTGCCAATGTGCCGGGCCTGTGGACGCTGCCGCAACCGACCGCCGCCTCGCATAAATATACACGCGGGCATGTCACGGTGCTTGGCGGCGCGGATATGACCGGCGCCGCGTTGCTGGCAGCCGAGGCCGCGCGCCACGGCGGGGCCGGGCTGGCGACGATCGCTGCCCTCGGTCGAGGCGACGTCTACCGAACCGGTGCCCCCGGCACGATCGTGGCCGAGGAACCGATCGCCGAACTTCTGCGCGACGCGCGGCGCAGGGTTTGGGTCTGCGGTCCCGGCCTGGGGGCGGATGCGGCGCGCGCGAGTCTGCCTTTGCTCCTGGCGGCTGGGCGGACGGTGGTGGGCGATGCGGACGTGTTTTCCGCCTTTGCCGGCCGGCCGGAGGGATTGTTCGGAACCGCCGTGCTGACCCCGCATGCCGGGGAGTTCGCGCGTGCCTTCGGGCCGGCCGGCGCCGATCGGGTCGCGGCCGTGCGCGCCGCCGCCGCGCTGACCGGTGCCACGGTGCTGCTGAAAGGCGCCGACACAACGATCGCCGCACCGGACGGGCGGGTGGCGATCGATGCGTCCGCTCCGCCATGGCTGGGAACGGCCGGGGCCGGCGATGTGCTGGCTGGGCTGATCGCCGGGCTGTTGGCGCAGGGCATGCCAGCGTGGGAGGCCGCCTGTGCCGGCGCCTGGCTGCACGGCCGCGCCGCCGTCCACGCCGGGCCGGGCATGGTGGCCGAGGACCTGGCCGCTGCGTTGCGGTTTGCCCTCGGCGAGCCGGACATGCACGCCCATTTCGGGCTGGGCCGGCATCGCGCGCCGGGTTGGCCGGCGGTGGCGCGCCAAACATCGCCGATGCCGGACCGCCGCTGACATATCCTTCATGTGTCAACGGCGGGGCGGCCGGCTATAACCGAACTTCGGAAGCCTGGAGTGCCCCATGTCTGAAACCGCCGGCCTGTTGGATCGTGCCCTTTCTCGCATTTCCGCCGTTTGGCGCGACATGGCGTCCGGCGTCGCCGGGGAGGAAGATCAGACCCTGGAAGCGCAAATGCGCGCCTGCCTGAACGGGCGCGGCGGGGAGGTCAGCGCGCGCAACCGAGCGGCGAAGCTGGCGCAGGCGTATCAGGGGCTGGATGAGGCGGGGCGGATCGAGTTCCTTCGTGTGCTCGCGGGGTTCGACGCCGACCAGGAAGCGGTGGCCAAGGCATACAAAGGGGTGACGGCAGCGGGGGATGCCATGGCGCGGGCGTCGGCCACGGCAGGTTTGCGGCGGGCGTTGGAACCGCCGCGGGTGAAGCTGCTGACCCAGTTCACCACCATCCCCGACGGGCAGAAATTCCTGGTCGATCTGCGCGCGTTCCTGATGCGGCATCGCGGCACCGACAAGCTACTGGCGGCGCTGGAGTCGGATCTGCGCGGGCTGCTGGCGGCGTGGTTCGACATCGGCTTCCTGGAAATGCACCGCATCGATTGGAACAGCCCGGCCGCGCTGCTCGAACGTCTGGTGGAATACGAAGCGGTGCACGCCATCGCATCCTGGCGCGATCTCAAGAACCGGCTGGATTCGGATCGCCGCTGCTATGCGTTTTTCCACCCGCGCATGCCTGGAGAGCCGCTGATTTTCGTGGAGGTCGCCCTGGTGCGCGGCCTGTCGGACAGCGTGCAGCGGCTGCTGGACGAGGACGCCCCGTTGCAGGACGCGGCGCACGCGGATACCGCGATCTTCTACTCCATCAGCAACTGCCAACCGGGTTTGGCGGGGATCAGCTTCGGCAATTTCCTGATCAAGCGCGTGGTGGGGGAATTGTCGGCGGAATTCCGCAACCTAAAAACCTTCGCCACCCTGTCCCCGATTCCCGGCTTTCGCCGTTGGCTGGACGCAACCCTGAAAGCCGCGCCGCACGATCTGCTGAGCCCGGAGGAAACAGCCAGCCTGGGATCGGCCTTCCCGTCCCCGACCGGTGCGACCCCATCCGGCGCGGCATCGCTGGCCGGGATCGTCGCGACCAAAGCCTGGTGGACGCAGGTCGGCCTGCGCAAAACCGCCGAACCGGTGCTGGTGCGTCTGTGCGCCCGGTATTTGTTGCAGGAGGGGGAAAACAAGCGCGCCCGCGACCCGGTGGCGCATTTCCATCTGTCCAACGGTGCTCGGGTCGAACGCCTCAACATGGCAGCCGACACCTCGGACAAAGGCGCGAAAGAGAGCGCCACGCTGATGGTCAACTACCTCTACGACCCCGCAAAGATCGAGGATTGGCACGAAGACTACGCCGGCGAGGGCAAGCGCAACGCCTCCACCGTTGTACGCAAGCTGGCGCGCGGCTGGGGATAGGCGTCGCGGGACCGTCCCGTGCATCCATAGCAGAAAGCGGGGTGCATCCGGGCGAACGAGCCTGTATTCTAGGGCCGTTGCTTCTCAGGACGGACCCGCACCATGGATATGCCGATCAGCGCCACCCCGCCAATCCTCAGCGATCGGCAGGTCCACATCCTCAAGCAGATCGAGAAGAAGCTGCTGTGGTTGTCTGCCTGGACCATCCATCATGCCAACCATATCCGGCCCAACCGGGACGGGCTGAAGGTCGGCGGGCATCAGGCGTCGTGCGCGTCGTCGATCTCCATCCTCACGGCGCTTTACATGCACATCGCCCGGCCGCAGGACCGCATTGCCGTTAAGCCGCATGCCGGGCCGGTGTTCCATGCCATCAACACCCTGTTCGGCCGGCAAACCGCCGAAAAGCTGAAGGGGTTGCGGCAGATGGGCGGCATACAGCCCTATCCGTCCCGCACCAAAGACGGCGGGGAGGTCGATTTCTCCACCGGGTCGGTCGGCCTCGGCGTCGCCATGACCAGCTTTGGCGCGCTGATGGCAGACTACGTGCGTCTGCATGGGCTGGGTCGCGCCGACCTGCCCACCGGCCGCCATATCGCCATCGCCGGCGACGCCGAATTGGATGAGGGCAATATCTACGAAGCCCTGCTAGAAGGCTGGAAACACGACGTGCGCAACGTCTGGTGGGTGGTGGACTACAACCGCCAGAGCCTGGACTCCGTCGTGCCCGATCGCCTGTTCGGCCGGATCGAGGGCCTGTTCCGCGACATGGGCTGGAACTGCTTCACCATCAAGCACGGCCGCAAACAACAGGCTGCCTTCGCCCTACCCGGCGGCGACAAGCTGCGCGCCTGGATCGACGACTGCCCGAACAGCCTTTACTCGGCATTAACGTTCCAGGGCGGGGCGGCGTGGCGGCAGACGCTGCTGTCCGACCTCGGCCGAACCGAGGCGAAAGCCATTATCGACGGCCTGACGGATACCGAACTGGCCGAGCTGATGATGAACTTGGGCGGGCACGATATCGAGGTTCTGACGGAAGCCATGCGCCGCGCCGAGGCCGACGGCGACCATCCGACCTGTTTCATTGCCTATACCATCAAAGGCATGGGCCTGCCCTTCGCCGGGCATAAGGACAATCACGCCGGGCTGATGTCCAAAGAACAGATGGAACAGTTCCGCCACGACATGAATATCCGGCCGGGCCACGAATGGGATCTGTTCGAAGGCCTGGATGTGCCGGAAGCCGAACTGCGCGCCTTCCTGGATGCGGTGCCTTTCGCCACGCCGCTGACGCCCGAGGGGCGCTTCCTCTCCGCCCCCATGGTGCACGTCCCCGCCACCCTGCCCGTCCCCAAACTCGTCGGGCGCAAGCTGTCCACGCAGGGCGGCTTCGGCGATATTCTGGCGGAAATCGGCCGTGGTCAGGGGGAGTTGAAGGACCTTGCCCAGCACATCATGACCACATCGCCGGACGTGACGGTATCGACCAACCTCGGCCCCTGGGTAAACCGGCGCGGCATTTTCGATCGGCACACCCGCAACGACGTGTTTCGCGACGCCAAGCTGGCATCGGCGCAGCGCTGGGGCATGTCGCCGGAAGGCCAGCATATCGAACTGGGGATTGCCGAGCAGAATTTGTTTCTGCTGTTGGGGGCGGCAGGTTTGGCACCGTCGATGACCGGCGCGCGCATTCTGCCGATCGGCACGGTCTACGATCCCTTCGTCAATCGCGGGCTCGATGCCCTGCTGTACGCCTGCTACCAGGACGCCCGCTTTCTGCTGGTTTCGACCCCGTCCGGCATCACCCTGGCGCCGGAGGGCGGGCAGCACCAATCGATCAACACCCCGCTGATCGGCATGGCCGCCGACCGCCTCGCGAGCTTCGAGCCTGCTTACGTCGACGAACTCGCCATCCTCATGCGCCACGCGTTCGAACACATGCAGCGTCCCGACGGATCGGCGGTGTGGCTGCGGCTATCCACCCGCACCTTGGATCAGAAAGACCGCGTGCTCGACCCCGCAGCCGTGATCGCCGGCGCGCACTGGTTGGTGCCCCCCGCCGACGGCGCTAGGATCGCACTGGCCTACCAAGGCCCGATCGCACCGGAGGTCGAAGACGCATTCTCCGAAGTGGTGGCCGAGGAACCGGGCGCCGGCTTGCTCGCCATCACCTCTCCCGACCGCCTGCACGCCGGCTGGCTGGCGGCAATGCGCGCGCGCCGCAGCGGCAACCCCGGCGCGATGTCCCATATCGAGCGGATCCTGGCGCCATTGGCCCGTGGCGCCGCCCTTGTCTCCGTCCTCGACGGCCATCCCGCCGCCCACGCCTGGCTCGGTTCCGTGCGCGGCCAGCGCGTGGTGCCGCTGGGGCCGGACCGGTTCGGGCAGACCGGGGATCTGGTGGACCTCTACCGCGAATACGGCCTGGACCGCGACGCGATCCTGGACGCCTGCGCCCAGGCTTTGCTGGCGGTTTAGACCATGATCGTTTGAGGTCGCACGCGATCTCGGCGTTGGATCATGGTCTAAGCCTTTGTTTGAGAGGGTGATTCACGCCTGAGGTTGAAGTCAACCTCAAGCGATCACGCTCTAG
>JANXMB010000037.1 GCA_025354865.1 Acetobacteraceae bacterium
ACCGCTGCGGGTGTAGCTCAGTTGGTTAGAGCGTCGGCCTGTCACGCCGAAGGTCGCGGGTTCGAGCCCCGTCACTCGCGCCAGTCGCGTTAGTAGTCCCATAATTCGCAACGCACGCTCGCGCCGGTTACAGCCGCGAAATGCGCGCTGGGTCCATCCCCCCCTATGGCAGTCGCCACGGGTTGCGGCTAATGTCCGCCGCGCGCTGCGGTGCGGCATAACGCGGCGGCTGGCAACAGGAGAGGCTGAGCACATGACCCCACTGCTCGCCAATTATTTCCCCATTCTCGTCTTCATGGTGATCGCCGCGGTGATTGCCTGCGCCATGGTTGGCGGCTCGCTGATCGCAGCGCGGCAAAAGCCATACGCCGAGAAACTATCGGCTTACGAATGCGGATTTGAGGCGTTCGATGACGCCCGGCGCCGGTTCGACGTGCGATTCTACCTCGTGTCGATCCTGTTCATCATTTTCGACCTGGAAGTGGCCTTCCTGTTTCCGTGGGCGGTGAGCCTCGCGGATATCGGCGTGTTCGGCTTCCTGTCGATGCTGGGCTTCCTCGGCGTGCTGACCGTTGGCTTCATCTACGAATGGAACAAGGGTGCGCTGGAGTGGGAATGATAGCGGCGGCACGGATCGGGCAGGAGACGCAGCGATGAGCCTGACCACACAAGGCGGCACCACCGCGGTCGCTTGGAACCGGGAAGCGCTTGCTCCCGGCGCCGAACAAGATGCCGTGATCAAGGGCATCACCGGCGAGATCGAGAACAAGGGTTTCGTGGTCGCTCAGCTTGACAAGCTGGTCAATTGGGGCCGCACCGGCAGCCTGTGGCCGATGACCTTCGGCTTGGCGTGCTGCGCGGTGGAGATGATCCACGCTTACATGCCGCGCTACGACCTCGACCGTTTCGGGATTATTCCGCGCGCCTCTCCGCGGCAGAGCGACGTGATGATCGTCGCCGGCACGCTGACCAATAAAATGGCCCCAGCGCTGCGCAAAGTGTACGACCAGATGCCGGAACCGCGCTGGGTGATCAGCATGGGTAGCTGCGCCAATGGCGGCGGCTACTACCATTACTCCTACTCCGTGGTGCGCGGCTGCGACCGGGTCGTTCCGGTTGACGTATATGTTCCGGGCTGCCCGCCGACCGCCGAGGCGCTGGTGTACGGCATCATGCAATTGCAGAAGAAGATCCGCCGGACCGGAACCATTCTCCGTGGCTGACGAACAGGAAGTGGCCGCCGTCGCGGCCGAACCGCCGCCGCCCCCGACGCTGGCCGAGCAGTTGGCCGCCCTGCCGGGCGTACACCGCGCCGCCACGGAAAAGGGCGAACTGGTCATTTGGGCCGATGCGGCGGTGATTTTGGAATTGTCGCTGACGCTGCGCGACGATCCGCGCTTCGCGTTCGAGCAGGTGATGGATATTTGCGGCGTCGATTGGCCGGAGCGAAAGCTGCGCTTCGATGTTGTCTACAACCTGCTGTCGGTGTCGCGGAATGCCCGCTTGCGGGTGATCGTGCAGACCGACGATGTCATCCCTGTGGCGTCGGTGCATACCGTGTGGCCGGTGGCGACGTGGTGGGAGCGCGAGGCGTGGGATTTGTTCGGCATCGTGTTCTCAGGCCAGCCCGATCTGCGCCGCATCCTGACCGACTACGGGTTCGAGGGGCATCCGCTGCGCAAGGACTTCCCGCTGACCGGCTATGTTGAAGTCCGCTACGACGAAGACCGCAAGCAGGTCGTCTACGAACCAGTGAAATTGACGCAGGACTTCCGAAATTTCGATTTCCTGTCGCCGTGGGAAGCCATCACCTCGCTGCCGGGCGATGAGAAAGCGTTGGCTGCGCGCGCGGAGGCCAAGCCATGAGTGCAACTGTGATCGCCGAGTCGGGCGCGACCAAGACTCTGCAAGTCGACACCCACGCCATCAACTTCGGCCCGCAGCATCCTGCTGCGCACGGCGTGCTGCGGTTGATCCTGGAGATGGACGGCGAAGTGGTGGAGCGGGCGGACCCGCATATCGGCCTGTTGCATCGCGGCACCGAGAAGTTGATCGAGTACAAAAGCTACATTCAGGCGGTGCCGTATTTCGACCGGCTGGATTACGTCAGCCCGATGGCGCAGGAGCACGCCTTCGTGCTCGCCATCGAAAAGCTGCTGAGCATCGAGGCGCCGGAACGGGCGAAGTGGATTCGCACGCTGTTCAGCGAAATCACCCGGGTGCTCAACCATCTGCTCAACGTGACCACCTATGCGCTCGATGTCGGCGCGATCACGCCGAGCCTGTGGGGCTTCGAGGAACGCGAAAAGCTGATGGCGTTCTACGAGGCGGCGTCGGGTGCGCGGATGCACTCTAACTACTTCCGGCCGGGCGGCGTGGCGAAGGATCTGCCGGCTGGATTGGAAGCGCAGATCGGCGAATGGGCCGAGACATTTCCGGCGTTTGTCGACGATCTGGAAACCCTGCTGACCGGCAACCGGATTTGGAAGCAGCGCACCGTCGATATCGGTATCTTCAGCGCCGAGCAGGCGTTGGCCTGGGGTTTTACCGGCCCATGTCTGCGCGCCAGCGGTGTGCCGTGGGATCTGCGGCGCGCGCAACCGTACGAGATGTACAATCACGTCAAGTTCGACGTGGCCATCGGCCGCAACGGCGATTGCTACGATCGATACCTGATGCGCATTGCCGAAATGCGTGAGAGCGTGAAGATCATCAAGCAGTGCTTGGCCGCGATGAAGCCCGGCCCGGTGAAAGTGCTCGATCGCAAATTCAGCCCGCCGTCGCGCAGTGAAATGAAGCGCTCGATGGAGGCACTGATCCATCACTTCAAGCTGTATACTGAAGGTTTCCACGTTCCGGCTGGCGCCACCTACACGGCGGTCGAGTCGCCGAAGGGCGAGTTCGGCGTTTATTTGGTGGCCGACGGGACCAATCGTCCGTATCGCTGCAAGATCCGCGCAACCGGGTTCGCGCATTTGCAGGCAATCGAGGCGATGGCAAAGCGGCACATGCTGGCCGATGCGGTGGCGATCATTGGATCGCTCGACATCGTGTTCGGCGAGATCGACAGGTAAGTTATGGCCGAGCACTCCGACAGCGCGACTGCCGAGACCTTCGAACAGCCAACGGAATTCGCCTTCGACAGCGCCAGCCGCGCCGAGATGGCTACGATTTTGGCGAAATATCCGGCGGGACGGCAGGCGAGCGGCGTGCTGCCGCTGCTGTATGTCGTCCAGCGCCAGATGAAACGTGCTACCGGCAGCGCTTGGGTGCCGCGCGTGGCGATGGACGCGGTAGCCCGCGAGCTCGGCATGCCGCCGATCCGGGTTTACGAAGTTGCCACGTTCTATCTGATGTACAACACCAAGCCGGTGGGAAAGTACCACCTGCAATTGTGCACCACGACACCGTGCTGGCTGCGCGGTTCGGACGAGGTGGTGGCTGCGTGCCGCAAGGCGACCGGCATCAAGGGCTGGCATGAAACCAGCGACGACGGCCTGTTCACCATGACGGAAGTCGAATGCGTCGGTGCGTGCGTCAATGCGCCGATTTTGCAGGTGAACGACGATTTTTACGAAGACATGGATGCCGCACTGACCGCGGAACTCATCGCAGCGCTGCGGCGCGGTGAGCCGCCGCCGCGCGGTTCGATGACCGGACGGCTGAACTCCGCGCCAGCGGGCGGCCCGACGACGCTGACCACTCTCGACTCTCATCCGGCGGAGTGATCCGATGCTGAGCGACAAGGACCGGATTTTCACCAATCTGTATGGCAAGCATGATTTCCGCTTGCCCGGCGCGCGCGCGCGGCGATTGGGATGGCACGGCGGCAATCCTGGCGCGCGGCGCCGATGCGATTGTCGAGGAAATGAAAGCCTCCGGCCTGCGCGGCCGTGGCGGTGCAGGCTTTCCGACCGGCATGAAGTGGTCCTTCATGCCCAAGCAGGAAAGCGAGCGGCCGCACTACCTGGTGGTGAATGCCGACGAATCCGAGCCTGGCACCTGCAAGGATCGCGACATCCTGCGCCACGATCCGCACAAGCTGGTGGAAGGCTGCCTGATCGCTTCGTTCGCGATGCGTGCGCACGCCTGCTATATTTACGTGCGCGGCGAGTTCTTCAACGAAGCGAGCAATCTGCAAATCGCCATCGACGAGGCGTATGCGGCGGGGCTGATCGGCAAGAACGCCTGTGGCTCCGGTTGGGATTTCGATCTGTACGTGCATCGCGGCGCCGGCGCTTATATTTGCGGCGAAGAAACCGCGCTGCTCGAAAGCCTTGAAGGCAAGAAGGGCATGCCGCGCCTGAAGCCGCCGTTCCCGGCGGCGGTCGGGCTGTATGGCTGCCCGACCACGGTGAACAACGTCGAGAGCATTGCGGTCGCGCCGACGATTTTGCGGCGCGGCGCGGCGTGGTTCTCGGCGCTGGGCCGCCCCAAGAATTCCGGCACGAAGCTGTTCTGCATCTCGGGCCATGTGAACAAGCCGTGCAATGTCGAGGAAGAACTCGGCATCCCGCTGCGCGACCTGATCGACACCTACGCTGGCGGTGTGCGCGGCGGCTGGGACAATCTGCTGGCGGTGATCCCCGGCGGCGCCTCGGTGCCGGTGCTGCCGAAGTCGATCTGCGACACCGTGTTGATGGATTTCGACAGTCTGCGTGAGCAGCGCAGCGGACTTGGCACGGCGGCGGTGATCGTGATGGACAAGTCCACCGACATCGTGAAGGCGATTGCCCGCTTGTCGGCGTTCTACAAGCACGAAAGCTGCGGCCAGTGCACGCCGTGCCGCGAGGGCACCGGGTGGATGATGCGGGTGATGAACCGCATGGTGCAAGGACGTGCCGAACTCGATGAGATCGACACGCTGGAGCAGGTGACGCGCCAGGTGGAAGGCCACACGATCTGCGCGCTGGGCGATGCGGCGGCGTGGCCGATCCAGGGCCTGATCCGGCATTTCCGCCCGGTGATGGAAGAGCGCATCGCGCAATACAAAGCGGGCCGCGCGTCGCGGCCCATGCCGCTGGCGGCGGAGTAGCGACATGGCCAAAGTCACCGTTGACGGCATCGTCGTCGAAGTTCCCAACGGCTCGAACGTGTTGCAGGCATGCGAAGCGGCCGGCAAGGAAGTGCCGCGCTTTTGCTACCATGAGCGTTTGTCCGTCGCGGGCAATTGCCGCATGTGCCTAGTGGAAATCGAGAAGGCGCCGCCCAAGCCGTTCGCGTCGTGCGCCTATCCGGTGGCCGACGGCATGGTGGTGCACACCGACAGCGCGATGGTGCGCAAGGCGCGGCGCGGGGTGATGGAATTCCTGCTGATCAATCATCCGCTGGATTGCCCGATCTGCGACCAGGGCGGCGAGTGTGACTTGCAGGATCAGGCGATCGGCTACGGCGGCGACACCTCGCGCTATACTGAGAACAAGCGTGCGGTGAAGGACAAGAATCTTGGCCCGCTGGTCAAGACCGTGATGACGCGCTGCATTCAGTGCACACGCTGTATCCGCTTCGCCACCGAGATCGCCGGCGTGCCTGAACTGGGCGCCACCGCACGCGGCGAGAGCATGGAAGTCGGCACCTATGTGGAAAAGGCGCTGACGTCGGAACTGTCCGGCAATTTGATCGATATTTGCCCGGTCGGCGCGCTGACCTCCAAGCCGTACGCCTTCGTGGCACGGCCGTGGGAACTGAAGAAAACCGATAGCGTTGATGTGCTGGACGCGGTGGGCGCGAACATCCGCATCGACACGCGCGGCCCGGAAGTGCTGCGGGTGTTGCCGCGTCTGAACGAGGACGTGAACGAGGAATGGCTCGGCGACAAGTCGCGTTTCGCGGTCGATGGGCTGAAGCGGCGCCGGCTCGATGCGTGCTGGGTGCGCCGCGACGGCAAGTTGCACAAGGCAAGCTGGCCGGAAGCGTTCGAGGCGATTGCGGGCAAGTTGAAGGGTCTTGATGGCAGCCGCATTGGTGCGGCCGCCGGCAATCTGGCCGACGCGGAAAGCCTGCTCGCGTTGCGCGACCTGATGACGGCGCTCGGCTCGGCCAATCTGGACTGCCGCCAAGACGCTGCTGCGGTGGATGTTGCCCGGCGCGATTTCTACAGTTTCAACACCAGCATTGCCGGGATCGAAGAGGCCGACGCGCTGCTGCTGATCGGCACCGATCCGCGTGCCGAAGCACCGTTGCTGAACGCACGCATCCGCAAGCGTTGGGTGGCGGGCAAGTTCCCGGTGGCCGGGATCGGGCCGCAAGCGGATTTGACTTACAATGTCGAGTGGCTCGGCAACGACCCGGCGCTGCTGACTGGCGATCATCCGTTCTTTCAGGTGTTGCGCGACGCCAAGAAGCCGATGCTGATTCTGGGCCAAGGCGCGTTGGCGCGTCCGGATGGTGCCGCGGTACTGGCCGCGGCGTGGAAACTGGCGGCCGAAACCGGCATGCTGCTGCCGGACTGGCACGGTTTTAATGTTCTGCACACCGCTGCTGCGCGGGTTGGGGCGCTCGATCTGCGGTTCCTGCCCGGCAAGGGCGGCAAGGATCTGGCCGCGATGCTGGGCGGTGGCGTCGATGCGCTGTGGCTGCTCGGCGCTGACGAGTTCGACACCGGCCGGATCGGGGCGAGCACCTTCGTGGTGTATCAGGGCCACCACGGCGACCGGGGCGCCGCGCGCGCCGACGTGATCCTGCCGGGTGCCGCGTACACCGAAAAGAACGCTACGTACGTGAACACCGAAGGCCGCGTGCAACGTGGCTTCCTGGCGGTGCAGCCGCCGGGCGAAGCACGCGAGGACTGGAAGGTGATTCGCGCCTTCAGCCAATTGATCGGCCGCACGTTGCCGTATGACACCATTGAGGCGGTGCGCGCCCGTTTGGAGCAGGCCAACCCGGTGTTTGCCCGGCTGGATATTCTGCCGCGCTTCGGTGCCGCCGACACCGCAGGGCCTGCGGGCGATCCGGCTGCGGTGAGCAACGCGCCGTTTGTGCTGCCGGTGGCGAACTACTACCAGACCGACGTGATCAGCCGGGCCAGCCCGACGATGGCGCAATGCACCCAGACTTTGCGGCCCGCCTTGGCCGTGGCGGCGGAGTGAGGCCATGGACGCGTTCCTGAACACTTCTTTCGGCATCACCATCCTCACCTTCATCGAGGCGCTGGCGATTATCGTGCCGGTGCTGATCCTGATGGCCTACGTGACCTATGCGGAACGCAAGGTCCTGGCGGCGATGCAGCTTCGCAAGGGGCCGAACATCGTCGGCCCGTTCGGTCTGTTTCAGCCGTTCGCCGACGCCATTAAGATGATGTTCAAGGAAACCGTGGTGCCGTCCGGCGCCAACAAGGTGCTGTTCTTTCTTGGCCCGATGCTGACATTCGGCTTGGCGGTGCTGGCCTGGGCGGTCATCCCGGTCAACGACGGCTGGGCGATCGCCAAGATCAATGTCGGCGTGCTGTACCTGTTTGCGATCAGCTCGCTTGGCGTCTACGGCGTTATCATTGCTGGCTGGGCCAGCAACTCGAAATACGCCTTTCTCGGCGCGCTGCGCAGTGCGGCGCAGATGGTGTCGTACGAAGTCTCGATGGGCTTCGTCATGGTTACCGTGCTGCTGTGCGTTGGCAGCCTGAACCTGAACGACGTGGTGCTGGCGCAGCAGCATATTTGGTTCTGCATCCCGCTGTTCCCGATGTTCGTGATTTTCTTCATCTCGACGCTGGCGGAGACCAACCGCTCACCGTTCGATTTGCCGGAAGGCGAGTCGGAAATCGTCGCGGGCTTCTTCGTCGAATATAGCGCGATGGCGTTCGCGCTGTTCTTCCTCGGCGAATACACCAACATGATCCTGATGTCGGCGATGACCAGCATCTTGTTCCTAGGAGGCTGGCTGGCACCGTTCGGGATTGAGCCGTTCACCTGGATTCCGGGGCCGATCTGGCTGATCCTGAAGATCGTTTTGGTGCTGTTCTTCTTCCTGTGGACGCGCGCCACTTTCCCGCGCTACCGCTACGACCAATTGATGCGTCTCGGCTGGAAAGTGTTCCTGCCGCTGTCGCTGCTTTGGCTGGTGCTGACGGCTGGCGCGCTGATGCTGTTCGGGTGGCTGCCACATGCCGTGTAATCGTCTCACGCTTGTAGACTGGGCCGTGACGGTCTATCCCGCCCCGCGAGAAGGAGCCTGAGGCATGGCGTTGCTCGACCGCACCGCGCGCAGCCTGCTGATGAGCGAGTTGCTCAGCGGCATGGCCTTGACGATGAAGTATGCCTTCAAGCGCAAGGTCACCATCAACTATCCGTACGAGAAGGGGCCGATCAGCCCGCGCTTCAAGGGTGAGCACGCACTGCGCCGCTACCCGAACGGCGAGGAGCGGTGCATCGCTTGCAAGCTGTGCGAGGCGGTATGCCCGGCGCAGGCCATCACCATCGAGGCCGAGCCGCGCGACGACGGCTCGCGGCGCACGACGCGCTACGATATCGACATGACCAAGTGCATCTACTGCGGACTGTGCGAGGAAGCTTGCCCGGTGGATGCCATTGTCGAGGGGCCGAACTTCGAGTTCGCCACCGAGACGCGCGAGGAATTGTTCTATGACAAGGCCAAGCTGCTGGCGAACGGCGACCGTTGGGAACCGGAATTGGCCAAACGGCTCGAGCTCGATGCGCCCTACCGGTAACGCGCGGCGCAAGGGAACCACCGCATGATCGCCGCCATCGCCTTCTACGTGTTCGCCGCTATTCTGCTGGTCTCGGCCGGAATGGTGGTGAGCGCGCGCAATCCGGTTCACTCGGTGTTGTTCCTGATTTTGGCGTTCTTCAATGCCGCCGCATTGTTCCTGATGGCGGGCGCCGAGTTCCTGGCGATGATCCTGGTCATCGTTTATGTCGGCGCGGTCGCGGTGCTGTTCCTGTTCGTCGTGATGATGCTCGACATCAACTTCGCCGAACTGCGCTCGCGGTTTCAGCAATTCTTGCCGATCGGCCTCGCCGTCGGCGTCGTGCTGCTGCTTGAATTGTGCCTGGTGCTGGGCGGCTGGTCGCTGGCGCCAAATTCAGCTGCCATGCGGACGCTGCCGATTGCGCCGGATGTGCAGAATACGGCTCAGCTCGGCCGGGTTATGTACACCGACTACATTCTGCTGTTCCAGGCCGCCGGCTTGGTGCTGCTGGTGGCGATGATTGGCGCTATCGTGTTGACGTTGCGGGAAAATCGCGGTGCATCGCGGCGGCAGAGCGTCGCACGGCAGGTGGCGCGCAATCCCGGCAACACGCTGGAAATGGTCGACGTGGCGATCGGCGCCGGCGTGACGATGGCCGATATCCGCCGTCCGCTGCCTGAGGCCACGGCGTTGGAGCACGCGGGTCACGGGCACGACAGCCACGATGACGATCATGGCCACGGCCATGGCGGGGAGCATTAGGATGCTGGCGGTCAGCCTTTATCACTACCTCACCGTCAGCGCGCTGCTGCTGGTGATGGGAATTTTCGGCATCTTCCTGAACCGGAAGAACGTCATCGTGATCCTGATGTCGATCGAATTGATCCTGCTCGCCGCCAACCTCAACTTGGTGGCGTTCTCGGCGGTGCTGGGCGATCTGACCGGGCAGATTTTCGTGATGTTCACCCTGACCGTGGCCGCCGCCGAGGCTGCCATCGGTTTGGCGATCGTGGTGATCTATTTCCGCAACCGCGGCTCGATCCAGGTCGAAGACGTCAACCTGATGAAGGGCTGAGCAGATGCTCTACGCTGTTGCCGTCTTCGCTCCGCTGTTCGGCTCCATCGTCGCTGGTCTTTTCGGCAAGGCGATTGGCGACCGGGCGGCGCAGGCCGTCACCGTGCTGTGCATGATCTTGGCTTCGGTCTGCGGCATCTCGGCGTTTATCGCGCTGGTCTATCAGGGCACGCCCGCCGGCGTGGTGTCGCTCGGCACCTGGATTGAGGCCGGGCAGTTCCATGTGTCTTGGGCGCTGCGCTACGACACGCTGTCGGCGGTGATGGTGGCCATGGTCACCACGGTGGCCACGCTGATTCACATCTACAGCAT
>JANXMB010000071.1 GCA_025354865.1 Acetobacteraceae bacterium
CGATCTGTTCGGCCTGACGCTGGATGAGGTGCGGCAGCGATTCCCAAGCGTGTTTCAGCATATCCTGCTGCATGTGAAGCCCGAACGGGAAACCAACAACAGGGCGACGTATCGCAATGACTGGCATATTTTCGGCGAACCACGCGAAGAAATAAGGCCCGCAGTCCACGGGCTATCTCGAATAATTGTAACTGCAATTACGGCCAAACATCGCATATTTTTATTTCAAGATGCAAAAATATCTTGGGATGATGCGCTAATTGGTATTGCACTATCAGATGCCACTGCATTAGGGATCCTTTCATCACGAATCCATTCTGAATGGGCATTAGCATCAGGCGGTCTCCTCGAAGACCGTCCCAGATACAATAAATCCCGGTGCTTCGACCTCTTCCCGTTCCCGGAAGCCACGCCATCCCAGCGCGCCGAAATCGCCGCCTTGGCCGAGGAACTCGACGCGCTGCGCAAAACCGTGCTGGCCGCAAACGACTCCCTGACGTTGACCGGCCTGTACAACGTGCTGGAAAAACTGCGTGCCGGGGCAACGCTCAGCCCCGCCGAACGCGACGCGCACAATGCCGGACAGGTCAGCGTGCTGCGGCATTTGCACGACCGCATCGACGCCGCCGTCGCCGCCGCGTATGGCTGGCCGGTGGCGCTGCCTGCCGCCGAAATCGTCGCGCGGGTGGTGGCGCTGAACGCCGAACGCGCCGCCGAGGAAGCCGCCGGGCATGTGCGCTGGCTGCGCCCGGAATACCAGGCCCCCGAGGAAGCCCGCCGCCGTGCCACGCAGCGCGCGCTGGATGTGGAAACAACGGTTGCAGGGGCACCCGCGTGGCCCAAGGACCGCGCGGCGCAGTTCGTGGCGCTGCGCGCCGCACTGCACGCCAGCCCCGCCACCCCCGCCGAAGTCGCCAGCCGCTTCGCCACCAAGCCGCGTAACATCGGCGAGATGCTACGCACGCTCAGCGCGCTCGGTCAGGCCCGCGAAACCGGCGGCGGCCGTTACGCCGCCTAGGACTGAGCCGCCCCCACATTCGCCCCGATGCGCCGGTAGACGAACTCCGGCGCCGCCCGCTCCGCCTCCCGCGCCGCCTCGGCCATGATGGCGTGATCGGGCGAGAGTTCGCAGGCCGGGTCGGTGCGGGAAGCGTCGCCGGTCAGCGCGAAGGCCTGGCAGCGGCAGCCGCCCCAGTCGATCTCGCGGCGGTCGCAGGATTTGCAGGGTTCCGGCATCCAGGCCGTGCCACGGAAGCGGGCGAACGCGGCCGAGCCGTTCCAGATGTCCGCCAGTGTGTGCTCGCGCACGCTCGGCCAGTCGAACCCCGGCAGCGTTTCCGCCGCGTGGCACGGCAGCGCGCGGCCGCTGGGGGAGATGTTGAGAAACCGGCGCGCCCAGCCGCCCATGCAGGCCTTCGGCTCGGCGGCGTAGTAGTCCGGCACCACGTAGTCGATCACCATCTGGCCGCGCAACCGCTCGCGCGCCGCGTACACCGCCGCCGTGCAGGCATCCAACGCCGCACGGGTGGGCAGCAGGGCGGCGCGGTTCAGCAGGCCCCAGCCGTAGTACTGCACGTTGGCGATTTCGATGCGCCCGGCGCCGAACGCCTCGCCCATCGCGATCATATCCGGCACGCGGGCGATGTTGTGACGATGCACGACGAAATTCAGCGTCAGCGCCAGCCCGGCCGCCCGCACCAGGTTCGCCGCCGCCAGCTTCTTGGCATGCCCGCCGGCGTAATTGCCGATGCGGTCGGCCCCGGCCGCCTCGCTGTCCTGAAAGCTGATCTGCACATGATCAAGCCCGGCGCCGGCCAGTGCCGCTAGTGTGGCGGCGTTGAGCAGTACGGCGGAGGTAATCAAGTTGCTGTACAGCCCGCGTTCCGCCGCGCGCTTGACCAGCTGCGGCAGATCGGGCCGCGCCATCGGCTCGCCGCCGGAAAAATGGATTTGCAGCACGCCGAGGGCGGCCGCCTGATCGATCACCTCCAGCCAAGCCGCCGTATCGAGTTCGCCGCCGCCGCGTTCCAGCGCCAGCGGGTTGGAGCAGTACGGGCATTGCAGCGGGCACTTATGGGTCAGTTCCAGCAGCAGGCTGAGCGGCGGTTCGGCGTTCACCATGCCAGCACGCCCTTGTCGGCCAAATCTTGCAACAGTGCGGCCACGTCCGGGGCGATCACCTCGCGCGGCGCGTCGTAAATGGCGGCGAGTTCGTCCACGATACCATCCAGATCGCGCACGCCATCGACCAGCTTCAGCACCGCCAGCGCATGTTCGTCGGGTACGAACATGCGCTCCGGCGCCAGCACCGACCACGTATCGCGTACCGTGTCGAAGCGCAGCTTGACGCCGCGCCGGAACGCCGGAATGCGCGCGGTCTCGCTCATTGCGGCACGAACGCGCCGGGCGGGATCAGGCCGGGGGTGACGTAGGCATAGTGCAGCGCGTCGAGTTGCGCCCACAGCACGTCGCACTTGAAGCGCAGCGCGCCCAGCACCGCTTCCTGCTCGGCGCGGGTGCGGGCGTGCTGCTTGCAGTAGCCGAGGGCGAATTCCACATCGCGCGGCGCTTGCGTCAGGCGCGGGGCGAAGTAGGCCAGCGTGTCCCTGGTGATCCAATCGTAATTGGCCAGCATCCCGGACACGCGCTCGGAAATAATGTTCGGCGAGAACATCTCGGTCAGCGACGAGGCGATGGCTTCCAGCACCGAGCGGTCGCGCACGAAGGCCACGTAGGCATCCACCGCAAAGCGGGTGGTCGCCAGGATGCCCTGGGTCGATTCGGCATAGGCCAAGTCGAGGCCCACGCCTTCGACCAGCTTCATCCAGCGCGCAATGCCGCCAGTGCCCGGCGCGTCGCCGTCGTGGTCCACAATCCGCCGCCGCCACTCGCGCCGCAGGTCGGCGGTCGGCAGCCGGGCCAGCAGCGTGGCGTCCTTCACCGGGATCATCGCCTGATAATAGTAGCGATTGAGCGCCCATGCCTGCACTTGGCCGCGCGCGCACTTGCCGTCGTGCAGCATCCGGTGGAACGGGTGCAGGTTGTGGTAGCGTTCAGCGCCGATCCGGCGCAGGGCGGCTTCCAATTCGTCCGGCGTCAGCACGCGATTTGCCTCGGTCACAATTCGATCCTCATCCCGTCGAAGCCGATCTGCCACCCCGCCGCGCGCGCCTCGGCGGCCTCGGCGGAGTCGTCCTGCAAGACCGGGTTGCTGTTGTTGATGTGGATGAACACTTTCCGCCCGACGCGCAGGCCGACAAACGCGGCGATGCTACCCTGCGGGCCGGTCATGCTCATATGGCCCATACGGCGGCCCGTCTTGGCGCCGATGCCAGCGCGGATCATTTCGTCATCGCGCCACAGCGTGCCATCGAAACATACCACATCGGCCCCATCGAGCCGTGCGGCGAGGCCGGGCGTCATGGCGGCGCAGCCGGGGATGAAGAACAGGCGGCGCGCGCCATCGCTGATCAGTGCGCCCACGGTGTTGCCGTCCTCGGCAATCGCCGGTTCTTCGCCGGGGCGTTCCAGATACAGCGGCACCTTGCCGGGCACCGCAAACAGTTCGAGCGTCAGGCCCGACGGCGTGCCGTCCGGCAGGTGCAACCCGGCGGGGACATCGAGTTGCACCTCATGGCGGGTCACCACGTCGCGCGCCAGCACCTCGAAGATCGGGTTGGCGTCCAGCACGTCCAGCACCCGGCGCGCGGCGAACACGGTGAAGGGCTGGCGTTCGCGCAACACCAGCAGGCCCGCGATGGCATCGACATCGCCGCCGGTCAGCGCGACGCCCGCGATGGGCGACGAGCGTAGGCTATGCTGCGGTTGCAAGAATGCATTGGCTTCGATTTGTTGCCGCAGATCGGGGGCGGCATTGAGCAGGAACCAGTGCTGCCCATCTGGCGCACGCACGGCAAGCGAGGCCTGGGTTCGCGGCTTGGCGGCAGGGTCGCCACTGCGGGCGCGCTGGCAGCCGGGAGCGTTGGAATTCCACTGCGGGAACCCGCCACCCGCCGCCGCGCCTAGGATTGCTGCCAGCATGCCGGTTGCCTCGCCAAACAAAATGGGCGGAGCCCGATGGACTCCGCCCATTCCAAGCGAAGGCGAAACCTTACTTCAGGCGCGCGCAAACGTAGCTGTTGATTTCGCCGCCGAGCGCGACTTCGGTGACCTGCGGGGCTTTCCAAGACATGCTGATTTCCTCCGACATTGTGGGACGCAAGGGAGACCTTATCGTGCCGCCTAGTCCGGCGTCAATCGTCCCGGCACACGGCCAGACATCATATCGGCGAGCGCGGCAACGGCCGCGTAGTACGTTTGCACCGGGTGATCCGCGCAAAAGGATACCAAGTAGCGCATGGCCGGTGCGGCCCGGTTCGCCCGCCACGCCTGGCGCTGCATACTGCCGTCTTCGGCCCGCGCCGTAAGGTAGCCTTCCGCCCATGCAAAATACGCCGCCAACGCTGCCGTGCGCGGCTGCCACGCCGCACCCTTGACCGCCCCAGCCACAGCCTCCAGCTCAGCCGCGGCGGTCAATGCGCTGCACGTGTCCCACGCCTCCCGGCCAAAGAAGGTGGTCGGCGACTCTTGGGCGAGGGCCACGCCGGGCAAAAGCCAGAATACCACCAGGGCGAGCGCCGCAAGCGCTGATTTTCGAGGCGAAACTTGCATCTTTCACTCTTGAAGGGTTGCATTCATCTGGGGACACGATAGTCTATATGGCGATGCTCGGGAACACGGGCTTAACGCTGGACATAAGAGTCTGGCAAAATTAGGGGGATTCGCATGAAGCTGTTTCTGCTCTGCGCGACTGCGTTCATGATGGCAGGCGCCGCCTATGCACAGAATGCAAACCAAGCCGACGTTATAGCAAAATTTGGCGATATGCATTCGGTCGGCACGCCAATTGATATTGAGACTGTACCGCAGACAGGCCCGAAGGCCGACGCGCTGCGGGCCAACTTGAAAAACATCCGCTTGCCGGATGGCTTCCATATCTCGCTGTATGCCATCGTACCGGATGCGCGCCACATGGCGGTGGCCAACAATCAGCCGGTGGTGTTCGTCGGCACACGCAAGTCTAAAGTATGGTCGGTCAGTGACCGTAGCCATGCCCGGGTCGCCGACGAAGTCAAGGTGTTCGCGCCGTCGATCAAGTTCACGCTGCCGAATGGCGTATGCATGAGCAAGGACGGTTTCCTTTACATCGCCGAACAGAACCGCGTGAGCGTGTTTCCGGCCGCCGAGTTCTTCTACGAATCGTCGGAAGTCGTGCTACAGGTGCTGACCGATCAGCTGATCCCCAAGACTGAGGAAAGCTACAACCACACCGCCCGCATCTGCCGCATCGGGCCGGATAACAAGCTGTACATCACTGTCGGCCAGCCGTACAACGTGCCGCCGAAGGAAAAGCGCGATCTGTATGCCAAGTGGGGCATCGGCGGAATTGTCCGCATGGACCGCGACGGTTCCAACCGCGAAGTGTTCGCATCTGGTATCCGCAATTCGGTTGGCCTGGACTTCAACCCGAAGAACGGCGAGTTGTGGTTCACCGACAATCAGGTTGACGGCATGGGCGATGAGATCCCGGCCGGCGAGTTGAACCGCGCGCCAAAGGCCGGGATGAATTTCGGCTTCCCGTGGTTCGGCGGCGGTCACACCCGGACGGCGGAATACAAGGATGAGACGCCCCCGGCCGACATCACTTTCCCGGAAGTGGAGATGGTGGCGCACGCCGCCGACCTCGGGATGCAGTTCTATAGCGGCAAGATGTTCCCCGAGAAGTATCGCGGCGCCATCTTCAGCGCGCAACATGGCTCGTGGAACCGCACGGCACCGGTCGGCGCGCGGGTGATGGTGACGTTCCTGAAGCCGGACGGCACCGCCGACCACAGCGAACCGTTCGCCGACGGCTGGCTGAACGACGAGACCGGCGAATACAGCGGCCGCCCGGTCGATGTCGCCACACTGAAGGATGGCAGCCTGCTGGTCAGCGACGACTACTCGGGTGCTATCTACCGCATCAGCTACGGCAAGTGATACGCAGCACTCTACAGGCGGGCGGGGCGAAAGCCCTGCTCGCCGCCGCGATGCTGGCGCTGGCGCAGCCTGCGGTGGCGGACGAGAATTTGACCGGCAATCCGATTGCCGGCCGCAAGGTGGCGCGGCTTTGCGCGGTGTGCCACGGGATCGACGGCATCGCCATAGTGCCGGAAGCCGCCAATCTCGCCGGACAAAACCCCGCCTATCTCGCCCGGCAGTTGCTGGCGTTCCGGTCTGGCGAGCGGAAGAACGACGCGATGTCGATGATCGCGCCGACGTTGAACGACACACAAGTGGCCGACGTGGCGGCCTACTACGGCGCGGTGCAGATCGAGGTGACCAAAGTTCCCGCCCAGCCATAGGCCTGCCCAGCCATAGGCCTGCCCAGCCATAGGAAGGGCTGCCCGGCGCTGCCGCGGTAGAGAATTTTGACGCCCAAGCCGAACAATTTCTGTGCCGATTGCCGCATTGGCAATTTACCCGCAATTGGGACACATTGGCCGCCAACGTGTCCGGGATGATCCGGACCAACTAATATTAATGCTGAGGGAACTGCCATGAGCGCTTCTGCCGCCCAGCCCGGTCTGCTCGACCGCGAGCGGATCGTCGCCAAGCCGGGCTTCAACCGCTGGCTGGTGCCGCCGGCAGCGCTGGCAATCCATTTGTGCATCGGCATGGCGTACGGCTTCAGCGTGTTCTGGCTGCCGCTGTCGCGCTCGCTTGGCATCGCCAAACCGGTCGCCTGCCCGGAGATGGGCGTGTTGGACGCGCTGTTCACCACCAGTTGCGACTGGCGGGTATCCGATCTGACCATCATGTATACGCTGTTCTTCGTGCTGCTCGGCTCGTCGGCGGCGATTTGGGGCGGCTGGCTGGAACGTTCTGGGCCGCGCAAGGCCGGTGTGGTGGCGGCGTTGTGCTGGTGCGGCGGCATGCTGTTTTCCGCCCTCGGCGTCTATCTGCATCAGCTTTGGATGCTGTGGCTCGGCTCGGGCATCATTGGCGGCATTGGCCTGGGGCTCGGCTACATCTCCCCGGTGTCCACGCTGATCAAGTGGTTCCCGGACCGGCGCGGCATGGCGACCGGCATGGCCATCATGGGCTTCGGCGGCGGTGCGATGATCGGCTCGCCGCTGGCCAACCTGTTGATGACGAACTTCAAGACCGCGACCGCCGTCGGTGTTTGGGAAACCTTCGTCGTGCTGGCGCTGGGCTATTTCGTGTTCATGATGGGCGGCGCGTTCGGCTATCGCGTTCCCCCGGCCGGCTGGCAGCCGGAAGGCTGGACGCCACCGGCCGCGGCCGCTGCTGGCACAGCGATGATCGCGCGCGGCCATGTGCATCTGCGCAACGCCCACAAGACCGGATCGTTCTGGATGATCTGGCTGGTCCTGTGCATGAACGTCTCGGCTGGCATTGGCGTGATCGCCATGGCCTCGCCGATGTTGCAGGAAATTTTCAGCGGGTCGCTGTTCGGCCATCCGGAAGTCGGGTTCACCGCGCTGGATGACAAACAGAAGGTTATTGTGGCGGGCATCGCGGCCGGTTTCACCGGGCTGCTGAGCCTGTTCAACATCGGCGGGCGGTTCTTCTGGGCCTCGCTGTCCGATAAGCTGGGCCGCAAGAACACTTACTATGTGTTCTTCGTGTTGGGCATCGCCTGCTACGCGCTGGCGCCGACGGCAGCGCATATGGGCAGCCAAGCGCTGTTCGTGGCGTTCTTCTGCATCATCCTGTCGATGTATGGCGGCGGTTTCGCCACCGTGCCCGCCTATCTGGCGGATATCTTTGGCACCCAGTTCGTCGGCGCCATCCACGGGCGGCTGCTCACGGCATGGTCCACGGCCGGCATCGTCGGCCCGCTGGTGGTGACCTACATCCGCGAATCGCAGATCGCCGCCGGGGTCGACCGGGCGCTGGTCTATGACCGCACCATGTACTACTTGGCCGGGTTCCTGGTGGTCGGGCTGATCGCCAACTTCCTGGTGCGCCCGCTGGACCGCAAATGGTTCATGGCTGACTCCGAAGTGGCCCGCTTGCAGGCCGGTGCCGCCAACCGCACCGGCGGCATCCCGGTGGGGCATTTCGGCATTGGGCAGGGCAGGCTGAACCTGGTAACCGTGCTGGCGTGGCTGGCGGTTGGCATCCCGGTGGCGTGGGGCGTGTGGCGCACCTTGCTGACGGCGGCCAAGCTGTTCGGCGGGTAGGATTTTCGATGGGTTGGCACGCATTCTGCGAAGCGGCTTGTAGGATGCGTGCCAACACCAAAATTTGCGTCAACCGGGGTCCGGCACCAGCCGCGTAATCCGGGTCGGGTTCAGTTCGGCCAGATAAATCCGCCCGGCAGTGTCCACCCACACCCCGTGCGCCCCGTTCAGTACCGGCCGGCAAACCCCGATGCGGCTGCCATCGGGCGCGAGCAGACTCAGACGCGGCACCTGATCGGTGACGTAAATCCCAGACGCGTTCTCGAACACATCCATGGCACGGTAGTAGCCGCCCCAAGCGTCGAGAAACGCGCCATTGCGGTCGAATGCCTGCACCCGG
The DNA here is from genome assembly GCA_025354865.1 of Acetobacteraceae bacterium. Taxonomy (GTDB): domain Bacteria; phylum Pseudomonadota; class Alphaproteobacteria; order Acetobacterales; family Acetobacteraceae; genus Rhodopila. The sequence continues at coordinate 8,590 of JANXMB010000071.1, forward strand.
TCGTTTTCTCGGTCGGTCACCAGCACCCGGCCATCCTCGGTGCACCACAATGAATGCGGCGTGCTGAACTGCCCCGGCCCTGCCCCGGGCTCGCCCCAAGTGCCGAGTGGCGTAAAGTCGGCGGCGAAACGGTGGATGCGGTGGGCACCGTAGCCGTCCGCCACATAAACGTCGCCCCACGGCGCGATTGCCACGCCGCTCGGGTGGTTGAACGGCGCATTCGGCGTGTGACGCTCACCGAGCGCCCCGATCTGCTTGCCGTGGCGGTCGAACACCACGATTTGGTGCGCATCGCGGTCCACCACGAACACCCGCCCATCCAGGGCCAGCGCCAGCATGTGACCGTCGGCAACCTCCCGCCCGCCCCACGCCGCCAGACGGTTGCCGTCCGGTGCCAGTTCGATCACGGCAGGCGCGTCTGAATCGACGTAGGTGTCGCGCCGGATCAGCACGAACACGTGGCCGCGCGCGTCGCACGCCACATCGCTGACCAGACCGCGCCCCACCGGCAGATCGCCCCAAGGCCGCTCAACCCGGTAAATGACCGGGCCGAGCGCCACACGCAGCGTTTGACTGGCCATCGGTTACAAATGTGCCTTGGCGAGCAGCATATGCACGCCTTTGTTGCCATCGACTGTCTGCGTCACGCGCAAATCGCCAGCCAGCGAGCACAGCATGTAAGCCTGGTTGGGCGACAGGTTGGTGCGCTTGCAAATGTGCAGGATCATCTCGCGCACCGCCTGCTTGGCGGCGTCGTCGAGGTCTTCATTGATGCCGATCGACATCAAATGGGTTTCGCTCTCAGCAAACGGGTGCCGGTATTCCAGATCCTTGCGCACCGTCAGCCGCAACCGGCCTTCCAGCCCGGTTTCCAGCGCGGTCACGCACACTTCGCCGTCGCCCTGCACGCCATGGCCATCGCCGATGCTGAACAGCGCGCCGTCGTTGAACACCGGCAGATACAGCGTGACGCCTTTGCGCAGTTCCTTGTTATCCATGTTACCGCCGAACACTTGCGGCACCATGGTATCCTGGCGGCCCCAGCCGGGCGGCGGGGCGACCGCCATCACGCCGAAGAACGGATCGAGCGGAATGCGGGTGCCCCAGGGCAGCACGCAGGTGTTGTCGGTGTGGTCGATGCGCGGATGCACGATCTCGGTGACGTCGAAATCCTCCGGGATGGTGCCCTTCAGCGGCAGGATCGCGGTGAAGCCCCAATCCATCCAGGCCTTGATGTCGAGAATGTCGATTTGCAGCACGTCGCCCGGCGCCGCACCCTTCACGTAGATCGGCTTGGTGATGATGTGGGTGCCCTGCTTGGGCACGTCCTTCAGGATGGCGGCGTATTCGGCGGGCAGCATGGTGGGATCGGACGGCAGAAAAATGCCGCCGCCCGCCGGCATGCAGCGCACATCGACCGTGTCGCCGGAATCGATGGTCAGATACGGCTTCTCGGTCGCGTCCAGATAGCCCCAGATGGTGGCTTCCGGGGTGGCAGGCATCACATGGTGGCGCGGCATTGAGTGGCTCCTCTCGGGATCGGTCGGCAAGGCTGCACGCAAGCATCGAGCCACGGCAGCCGGCCCGGTGGTGGTGCCTTGCGCGCGGCAGTCGTCGCCGTCACATTCGTGACAGCCCATTTAGTGGAGAGAAACAATGGATCTTGGTTTGAGTGGCCGCAAGGCACTGATCACCGGTGGCACCAAGGGCATCGGCCGGTCGATTGCCGAACTGCTGGCCAAGGAGGGTGCGGCCGTCGCCATTTGCGCGCGCAACGCCAGCGAAGTGTCCGCCACCGTGACCCACCTCGCCGCTTATGGCGTGCAGGCTACCGGGCGCGTGGTCGATGTGGCGGACGCCGCAGCGCTCGAAAGCTGGGTGCAGGACGCGGCGGGCGAGCTGGGCGGGCTCGACATCGTGGTGCCAAACGTCAGCGCGCTGGCCATCTCCAGCGACGACGCCGGCTGGAAGGCCGGGTTCGACGTCGACATGATGGGCACCGTGCATACGGTCGCTGCGGCGATGCCGTTCCTGGAAAAATCCGACGCCGCCTCCATCGTGATCATCAGCAGCGTGTCAGGCCGCGAGATCGACTTCGCCGCCGGGCCGTATGGCGCGTTCAAGGCCGCACTGATCCATTACGCGCAGGGCCTTGCCTATCAACTAGCCGCCAAGAACATCCGCGCCAACACCGTCTCGCCGGGCAACACCTATTTCCCCGGCGGCGTGTGGGAGAAAATCGAACAGGGCATGCCCGATCTGTTCAAGACGGCACTGGGGCTGAACCCCACCGGACGGATGGCCAAGCCCGAGGAAATCGCTCGCGCGGCGGTGTTTCTTGCCAGCCCGGCGGCGAGTTTTATCACCGGCACCAATCTGGTGGTGGACGGCGCATTGACGCGCGGGGTGCAGTACTAGAGGGCACTTGCCGGGCGATGATCGTCTTGTGACCATTCCAGCCCGGCCGATGAGGAAGGGGCCGAAAATGGCGGGTATGTTTCGTGCGTTGCCGATCATTGCCGGGTTGCTGTTTGTCCCGGTCGTCACGGCGTCAGCGCAGGGCGTCGGCACGATCAATTTCGCCAACACCGACGGCAGCCTGCCTGCGGATTGGGCCTCGGCGAAGTTCAGCGGCTACGTGCAAAACTGGTCGGCTGCCACCGGCAAACTGACAGTAAGGCTGTAAACGGGTATAGCGAACAGAGAGGCTGTGACTTCAAAATGCCTAAGAAAATTCAGGATACCGGCGCTCCGACTGGAAATAGTGCGTTGCAGATGGAGTTTGCAAACAAGAATATTGACCAAATTGTCAAATTTTATGGCGATGGGAAGCTGAAAGATTGCAGCAAGTGCGCAGAAGAGTTTCGCGTATTCTTGAAACATGAAACCGCACATCGTTTAGCAGAGCACGCGCGATATTGCCTCGACAATAAATTTGAGGACTCCGGTCTGGTGCTGCAGGATGTCGTAAATGAAATTGGTCGTCGCCTAGGATTTACTGTCAAAAATGGACGATTTAAGGGTAAGGCTGGCGAGCCTGGATATGATGGTTTGTGGCATGATTCAGATGGAAATTTGATAATAATTGAAGTCAAGACAACAGATGCTTATAGAATAAATTTGGATACCATTTTTGGATATGAGAGTAAGATTTCAGCTGCGGATAAGGGAAACCCTAAGGCAGTGTATGGCTTAATTGTAGTAGGACGGAAGGATACCGGCGATCTAGAAGCGCAGGTTCGCGGCTCTCGTCATGCCTGGACTACTCGCCTCATCAGCATTGACGCCTTAATCAAATTGATGTTCGTTGCCGAGGGGGCAGCTTCTCCATCACTTGTTAGTCAGGCCAGACAAATATTGATTCCATTGGAATTCACCCGAGTGGATCAAATTATCGACTTGGTACTCACTGCGCAGGACGATAAAGAATTTAGCAATAACGTGGAAGCGGAAGAGCAGGATATTGACAGCGATCCTCCCAAATTGACGGCTGTCGGTCTGGGTTTAACTCACTTCAAGCCAGAGGTCAGCACAAAGACCAATATGGCTCTACTCGAAGAAAAGCGAGTCCACATAGCCAACGTATTTTTTCAAAACCATAACGCTGCACCTCCAACAAGGGTCAAAAAGCGGCCGCTCTTTGTGGGCTTCGGAGAAAAATTGAGGGCATGCATCGCTGTCTCAAAGAGGTATGATAATGTAAATCAGCCATACTGGTATGCCCTCCATACTGATTCGGTTGCACATATAGAGAAAATTTCTTGTGGTTTTTTCGTTTTAGGTTGCATGGATTTGGACAACGCTTTCTACATCACTTGCAAATTATTGAAAGAAAATTTGGATTCATTGAATATAACCGATGATGGGCATCGAAAATACTGGCATATTGTACTGCGATTTGATTCCGAAGGCCAACTTTGCTGGTTTATTCCGAAATCAAAACAATTATTAAATCTTACAAATTTTTCCTTTAAACTGTAATGAGTACTACCAACGCGCGCAACCGGTGACTCATCGTCATTCCGGCGCAGGCGGGAATCCAGGGCAGCAGCGACAGTCCGGTGGCCCTGGACCCCAGGCCTGCGCCGGGGTGACGCCGCGTAGGGATGGGTCATCCGCCATGGCAGTTCGTATAAATGAGCATTTTTTCAATTTTTCTTTCCAGGGTCCTTTGACGATGTGTCGACCCAAATCAATGCAGTCTTCGAGCAAGCTCCCCGGCTAAATTTGCCGAGCGATTTTTTAGCTAAGTCAAGGAACCAAGCCCCCTTACAGCGTAGCCTCGATCAGCGCGCGCAACTCGGAGGTGACCTCGGGCATCACACCGAACCACGCGGCGAAGCTCGGCCGGGCTTGGTGCAGCAGCATGCCCAGGCCATCCACCGCCACGTTGCCGCGGGCCCTTGCTG